>NZ_JBEPLI010000002.1:0-179762 GCF_040545155.1 Bartonella silvatica | reverse complement strand
TTGCTCCCGAAAACGCTTGGCTACAATCACCAGACCTGTACAAGCGGCTAAAACCATAAGACCTGCGAATGCCCATTGCACTGGACCATTGCCAACCAATAAGCCTCCAAAGCCTGAACAAGACCCTATGATCGGTGCTAAAGCTTCTACTTTCAAAAGACCCGTCATCTCTTTCGTTTCCACTCTTTGAGTGTTTGAAGAAATATAAGACCCCTTTGCCCACAAACCAGCTTCTGCTGCACGACGGTTGGATAACCCCTGAAGAGGCTTACCACCCACCTTATTCCATTTCTGTAATTCTGCTGAAATACAATCATAATCCCCTTGATTAAGCTTTTTTAACAAACTTGACTTGCAAAAAGCTTTTATTCCTATGTTATAGAAAAACGAAACGAGAGCCGCGAATTGGCAATCCGTTAACGAAACCATAACCGATTCTTCTACTGCCTTCTCAAATTGCTTTAAGTCATCACAAAAGATTTTTTCTAATTGCTCGTATATAATCGGAAAAAATATCCCAGCACACAGATTTTTCTAAATATTTGACTCAAGCTGCCTTTTTCACTGACTTTCGAAAACGAAAAAGCTTCGCACGCTTTTTTGCTGCTTTTTTATGTTTTTTATTTAAAGATGATAAACTCTTATCCTGTAAGTTTTCAGCTTTATCTTTACAATTTAACAATTGCTTTTGATGCTTAGATTTTCGAATACGACCTTTCTTACCGATTTCTTTTTCCTCTTCTAGAACAATCGGCTTTTCTGGCAATATAGAAAACTGTTCAGGAATGGTATCGCGCTCCAATCGCACACGAATCAAACGTTCAACAGCGTGCAATCGTACCCCTTCAACCCTTTCATCAAAAAGCGTGAGAGCTTCACCACATGCGCCGTTACGTCCCGTTCGACCAATACGATGTACGTAACTCTCAGCTTCATCTGGCAAATCATAATTAATCACATGACTTATCCCTGGTATATCAATACCACGCGCTGCAATATCTGTTGCGACAAGAATCCGTACGACACCTTCCCGAAAAGCTTTTAAAGCAGATTGCCGCGCATTTTGCGACTTATTTCCATGAATTGTTGCAACAGAATACCCAATCTTTGTAAGACTACGCGTAACAGCATCAGCTCCATATTTTGTTCGCGTAAAGACAATAACTGATCCAAAAGCCGGATTTGATAAAAGTTTACCTAAAACACTCTTCTTTTCACTTGTAGGAACACAATATAGCTTTTGTGTAACTTCTACAGCTGTCGTTCCTTGAGGAGCAACCTCAATCTTTACTGAATCATTGAGCAAGCTTTTCGCAAGTATGGTAATTTTTTTTGACATTGTCGCAGAAAAAAGTGCTGTCTGACGCTCTTGATGCAAAAGCTTTGCAATTTGCTTGACATCATGAATAAAGCCCATATCTAACATACGATCTGCTTCATCCAAAACCAAAAAACGAGAGTGAGAAAGATCAACGGATTTTTCACGAACAAGATCTCTTAAACGCCCTGGTGTTGCTATCAAAACATCCACACCTGCTGCCATGCGTTTAATTTGTTTTAAACGTGATACCCCACCAAAAACAAGACATGTGGAAAGATGCGTTCCTTTCGAAACAGCACGAATTGTTTCATCAATCTGAACAGCAAGCTCACGGGTGGGAACCAAAATCAAAGCGCGTGCTGTTTTAGGAAAACGTTTGTCGCCCAAAGTTAAAATTTGACTTAAAATAGGCAAACCAAACGCTAAAGTTTTTCCAGAGCCTGTCTGTGCAATACCCAAGATATCACGCCCACTCAGCATGACTGGGATCGCTTTTTCCTGAATTGGTTTAGGTTTATCCATACCAGCAATAAGCAAATTTTTACTCAAAAGAGCAGATAAACCCAACTTTATGAAAACACTTTCTTTATGACTCAAAACAAAACTTCTCCTCAGCCCAACATTCCTAAAAAGTAACAAGATGAACCCTATTACTCAAGAATCCGCGCAAAAAAGATCTTGAAATTTCAAATTTGTAAAGCAATACTTGAAAGAATGATTTGCGCGAACAACGAACACCTTGAAATCAAGGCAAAAGATGCATAAATTTCACATTATAAAAAACAGTTAAACACCCTTATTCTGTATTATCACTGCATTATGATGAAAAAGCAAGTACTTTGCGAAAGTTATTATGAATTTAAAAAATAATATTTATTTCTTTGTTATAATTTCCCTCGATAAATGCACGTTACTAAAGTCAGGATAAATTTCTAGAAAAACTGGATTTTGTACAGTTTTCTGCCCCCCATAGATTAAATACCATTGCGCTTTATCAAAGATTGCCAAAGTCTTATATTTTATAAGACGATCTTTTGTTTCAAGAAACGTTGGAATCAAAGCATAAAAAGTGCCATTACCCGTTTGGAAATACTCAATATTGTTTTCATCTAAATGATAAGAACCAGCAGGCAATCCTTTAAATTTATCATGCAGTTGGTTAATAAAATTATGACGTAATTTATCCTCTGTCGTATCCAACCGACGCGCAATTTCTTTATAAAGATGATCAGGCATATAATGAGAAATAACCGAAAAATTTCCGTTTTTTACAGCATGATTAACATCAATAACTAAATTTAAAAGTTCAGCTTTTTGTTCTATTGTTGCCTCAGATGCTAAGGCGCGCCCACCAACACTCAAAAGTAAAAATAAACCCAATAAAAAATAGAAAACAGACTTCATTTTTAACGATCTTCCATGGTAGCAAAAATTTTTACTTCTCAAATAACAAAATCAAACAACGTCTGATCATCAGTAATATCACGATAACGCCAACCTAACGCTTGAAATTTTTCCTCTAAGAGATAAAAATTATTATACTTTTTTGTTTCAATTGCAATCAACACAGAGCCAAAGCTTCTAGCCGATTTTTTTAGATACTCAAAACGCACGATATCATCATCCGATGATAATGTAGCAAGAAAGTGGCGCAGTGCACCAGGATGTTGCGGAAAACTAAAAATAAAATACTTTCTTAACCCCTGAAAACGCTGGGAACGCTCCTTAATATCTGGCAATCGCTCAAAATCAAAATTACCACCCGAAATAACGAGAAGAATTTTTTTGCCTTTCAATTCTTGAGGAGGAATACTATTCAGAGCATCAATGGATAAGGCACCTGCTGGCTCAAGAACCACACCTTCAACATTAAGCATTTCAACCATTGTGGAACAAACACGATTTTCAGGAATTGTAATGACCGAATCAGGTGAAAACCGCTTCAACATTGTGTAGTTTAGAGCACCAATTTCAGCCACAGCAGCACCATCTACAAATGTATCAATATTTTCAAGTTTGACACGTTTTCCACTCTCTAAACAAGCACGCAAACTTGCAGCTCTCTGCGGCTCAGCAAAACGAAGCTCTGTTTTCCAACCATATTCTCGTAAAAACGCACTCACACCACTGGCTAAACCACCGCCACCGACAGGGACAATGATTAAATCTGGCTCACTCTCTCCATTGAGTTTTTCCCACTGCAAAACAGACTCACACAAAACCGTTGCTTGCCCAGTAATAATACGAATATCATCAAAGGGTGGCGCCATAATCCCTCCACTTTCCAGAGCGAAAGACTGTGCGGCTGCATAACATTGATCAAATGTCTCACCAACCAAACGAATATCGATAAACTCTTTACCAAAAATACGTGTCTTATCGATTTTCTGTTGCGGCGTCATCACAGGCATAAAAATCACGCCTTTACGTTTAAAATAACGGCAAACAAAAGAAACACCCTGCGCGTGATTTCCCGCCGATGCACAAACAAATGCAGCATCTGGAGGAATCTCATCAAGCATTTTCGAAACAAAGTTGAAAGCACCTCGAATTTTATAAGAGCGCACCGGTGTTAAATCTTCACGCTTCAAATAAATTTCTGCATCATATTTTTGACTCAGAAAATCATTTCTCTGAAGTGGTGTCTCAGTAAATACACGATGCAAAGCAACCATAGCTTTATTTACGTCTTGAATAAATTGACTCATAACACCACTGACTTCACGCTTTGTTCACATTATACTTGCTTTTTCTATCTATAAAAGCACCTATTGTCAGTTAAAATTTTATTCCAAAGTGAAAAAATCTCTGATCATTAATTCTTGATTCAATAAAAAATATAGCTTATGAGAGAGCTCTCATTGCGGACGTGATGAAAACGGTAAACATAGCAGACTTAAAATCTGCCGGTCGAAGACCTTGCGGGTTCAAGTCCCGCCGTCCGCACCATAACATGTATATCTTCTCTTATTTTTCAATGTGTTATTATAAATAAACCACCTTTTAAGCTGCCTTTTGCAGCTCCATTGTAATGCTATCAGACACCACCACGATGATATTAAGAGGCGAATCGTTACGGCTTTTTGAATTACCTTTTAACACTTTTCCGTCCTCCTCATCATCTTTTAGGATAGAAAAAAACATTAACTTCAATCTTCTTATCCTAAAGAATAAGGAAATGAAGCATACGAGATTACTGTATATAATAAACCAACCATCTAATAAACTATGATAAAACTGTAATTTTCAATATTTGCTTTCTAGACCGTCATAAATACCAGCAGAAAATAATAAATTGTTAAACATATTAAAGAAAAATTTTTCACTTCTCTAAATTAGCTCTGTGATAGATACTTCTTTTTGAGACAATTATATTTACAATAACTTATTTTAGGTTTCCTATATCAATATTAAAGGGAATTGTTCAAAATTCCTTAATTTTATCAATTGGTTGATTCTATTTGAGTTCTTCTAAAAATAAGAAATTCTCTTAAAGATTACACAAGGCATTGATTTATAATGATAATTCACTGTTTTGCATATTGAATGAGAATCCCGAATAACGTAGGATTCTCTCATTTCAAACCTGCTTATCTTGAATCAATCAAAACCACTCATTTGCACGTCACAAGCGGGATGAGTGTGTGGATCAAATTTGTATAAGAAAGGATTTAAAAATGGCTCTTATGAACCGTCTTAATGCAAGATCTGTCGCAACATTGGGGGCTGGCAAATATAATGATGGTGCCGGCTTGCTTCTTCATAAGCGTAAAGATGGAGGTGCTCAATGGATTTATCGTTATACCCTTCACGGACGTCGTCGTGAAATGGGCTTGGGGGCTTTAAGAGATGTTTCTTTAAAACAAGCCCGTGAATATGTAAATCAATGGCGCTCTGTTCTTCGTGAAGGTCGTGACCCTATTAAAGAACGTGAGAAACAAAAGCGTGAGGCAATAAGTAATCTCCATTACCTAAAAGACATTGCCTTAGATGCTTTTGAAAGCC
Source organism: Bartonella silvatica (assembly GCF_040545155.1). Classification (NCBI taxonomy): domain Bacteria; kingdom Pseudomonadati; phylum Pseudomonadota; class Alphaproteobacteria; order Hyphomicrobiales; family Bartonellaceae; genus Bartonella; species Bartonella silvatica. Next base: position 174,436 of record NZ_JBEPLI010000002.1, on the reverse strand, counting down.
GTAAAGCTGAATTAAAGAATGATGGTAAAGATGGGCGTTGGTTTTTACCTCTACGCCTTCATATTCTTCCCAAATTAGGCTGTCTGCCCGTTTCAGAGATTACACCAACAGAGATACATAACACGCTTGCTCCCATTTGGCATACAAAAGCGACAACAACAAAAAAAGCACGTTTTTTTAGGTAAACAACTCCATAAAACCACTAATGCAATGAATTGGAAAAGTATTTTAGCAATATCCAAAGAGACTTCATTCTAAACAATGAAAATTTGAAACTTCTCTCATCAATATCATCACGCACAGTCAATACTCTAAACTTCAAAATAAAAGAGTATTTACAGTACACGGAATAAAAAAAGGCCCTATCTTTGATAGGACCTTCTTAAACCATTATAAACTTACTAAACTTAGAATTTGTAAGCTATTCCAGCACGAAAATCATTCGTCTTATATTTAATTTCAATATGGTCATTAAATTTCTTTTTACCAAAATCTGAGTAACGATATTCTGCACGTAAAATAAGATTATCTGTCATTGCAAAATCAATACCACCACCGAGAGTATAACCAATCATAGTCTTTGTAGTATCTGCGACCTGACTAAATTCTTCTTCCCCTGTAATTGATGTCGACAAAATATCCTGGAATTGCCCATAAGAAAGGCCACCAGAAATATAAGGCATAATACGATCAATAGGCCACCCCACACGTACCCGTGTCGCTCCAGCCCACTTCTGTTTAAAAGTGTGCTTAAAATCTATACGGTTTTCTTTCCCATTTGTTTCATGCTCCTCTGTATCAGTTCCTTCCTCCCTACTTTTCACTTGAGATTCAACAGGCTCACCAGGTTCAGCTTGCATTTCAGTTTTTGTTGCCTTTCGTTCAGAGAAAAGCATATCCGTATCAACTCCTAAAATAAAGCCATTGCCCATTTCAATATTGGCACCCGCATAAATACCAGCGACAAAACCTGAAAGTTTAGGCCAATACTTTTCTTCAATCGGAATCCATTTTTTATTCTTACTACTCTCATCAGGGTAAAGAGGAATATTCACATCAGGTGTCATCGCAGAAGCTTTACTCGAAAAACCACCACCTTGAGCTCCAAAATAAAACCCCGACCAAGAAAAAGGCGAAGCAACAACAATTGACGAAGCAACGTCTTGTGGCTGCTCAAGAGCGACCACATCTGCTGCCTGTGCTGTAGAAGCTGAAAAAAAAGCAAAAACCGATGCTGTTACAAATTTTGTATTCATAAAACTATACCCCATGCTCTATTTAAACATAATAAAAAATCACATTTAGAAAATAAAGTATTATAAAATCCTATGCTGTAATCAGTATATACTCCTTTATAGTTACACCAAATTTGATCTTTACATTAAAAAATAATATTAGTAAATAAATTTTACCAGTGTTTAAAAAAGTAATACTTTAAATTTAGAATTTTTTCTGAAATTACCTGTTATATTCTCAAAATTTTGAGTTATAGTATACTTCTCATCGAAAGTATCATAAATAAAATTCCCAAAATGAATCACTCAGTATCCCCGTTTACATGAGACATCATAAAAGTAATGTTATATTCAATATATGATTAATATAAAAAATAAGAATTCCATGTCGTATGACATGTATTTTCTTATATATTTTTAACAATATAAAATACATAATACTTACTAACTTATACAGAAAATAATCGAAGTTCTGCATATGCTCGAAATATCTTCATCTATAGTATATTTAAATAAAGCCTTTTCACTCATCATGTTCGTGTTATTATGAATAGCATGATTGCTTATCTAGACCTCATCTCATAGCAAAAAGCTGCAACTATTTTATTTAAAAATTGCTCTATCACCGCTAATTTCTATGTTATCTTCCGCCTTTATTGCGAAGCGATCTTTATTAGGAAAGGTAATAAAACACCCCTTCATGCAAATTGTAGCAACTTGATGTGCATCTAATGAAATATTAAAAGGTACACTCCCTTCAACAATAATGAGAGATTGTACCTTTAAATCAGTATTTTTTATAGTCGCTGCAAAAGATGACACGGTCCCAATATTCCATAAAGCTGCTATTATAACAGCGTGAATACACCTTAACATTCCAAGATTCCTTCTTCAGAAAAGCGTTTATATAATACAAAGCGAAGAGCATTGGTCACCTTAGAAGGTGAAGTAATATCAGATACATAAATAGCCAAATTAAATGAAAATTTTTTACTATCAAACGCAGTAAAACTGACTTGTGGTGCGGGATTCTTTAAAACCCCCTCTGTTGTAGAAGCAATCTCTAACAAAATTTCAACGACACGCTCTGGAGCAAGACTCGAGGTAACAATCACAGGGACATCAACCCGCCCCATTTTATTACGTCGTGTCCAATTACTAACATTGTTATTAATGAGGCTTGAATTGGGAATAATAATCGTTTTACGCTGAAGTGTTTCAAGTTCTGTTGCACGCACACTGATACGTTTAACAATACCGCCTACAGCTCCAGATTCCACATAATCCCCAAGTTTAAACGGTCTCCCGATCAAAATAATCAGCCCAGATACAAAGTTTTGAACAATATTTTGCAATCCAAAACCAATACCAAGTGAAAGTCCACCAGCAATAAGTGCGAAATTTTTGAGATCCAAGCCAGCCATTGACATTCCTAGCAAAGCCGACATAACAATGCCACCATAACCTATAACAGTTTTAATAGAATTACGGACACCAGAATCAAACTCTCCATGCAGCAACACCGTTTCATCTAGCCAACCAATAAATCGACGAATAAGAAGCCAGCAAACACAAAAAGCAACAATTCCAGTTACAAGAGAAGTCAAAGAAATAAAGACATTTCCAATTTGAAAACCAGTGACAAACTGCCATAACATTGCCCGTAAGTCAGCATAAGAAAACCCAAAGCGTACTGCAATTGGCATTGCACAAAATACAACCACAGTTACATTGAGGAAAATGCTCAAAAGAGCCCCCAACTGATTCATGGTTTTCTCTTCCAAGCGTAACCATTGCATCAAAGAATGACCAATGATTGTTTTCATAAATTGTCCTTTAGTTCCAATTGCTTGTGCGCTTTTTATCCCTAAGTACATTAAAGTTAAAAATGCCCCACCAATCATAACTTGCTGCACAATAAAGCGTGCCAGACCAACATAGCCCCAAAAATTAATCACAATCAGAAATAGTCCCAATGTGATAAGAGAAATGCGTATATACAGTGGCCAGAAGGCCTTCTCTTGATCTTCGCGTCCAGAAACACCGCCTCTAAAATGCAAAGGCACAAATGATATAATCAATAACAGAATCGCAACCAACAAAACAGCAATAAAGCTTTTAGCAATGGTTAAAGAAAGAGAAGCCGAAACGATTTGATAAATACTATCGAAAACAGTATCAACAGCTAAAACGCCACCTAGAGCGGTTATCAAAAAAACCAACTGATATGCTGTAGACGATGTAATATTGAGAAGGCGCCCACGCGCCATATTTGATGGTAAAAGCACAACAGCCAAACGATTCATCAAAAAGACGAAAACAATTTGATATCCAATCATCTCAAATACTGTTGTAAGTTTGCCTAGATCTAAATGAAAACGACGAAATAAAAACAACACGAGATAGATGCAAACAGCACATACGAATGAAGGAAGAAGAACCGAAATAAAAGCAACTAATAAGCTTTGTAAATAAGATATCTCTTCATGATCTTTGGTAAAATGACCACGCACATGTACCAAAATCTTTCGAGAAAAATAAAAAAGGATGAGAGCAGTAAAAAGTGGAATCAAAAAGGCAAGAAAAAACTGTAACAATTTGAAATAGAAGATAAAATCCCACCAAGACTTTAACAATAAAAGAAAATCAGACGAAGCTTCTTTCGTTTTCTGGGCAAGATTTAGAACCAAAGGTACGGAAAACTCAAGCCTATGTGTCAATGTAAGTTTAAAAAGCTCTCGAGACTGAGAAAGCGCAAGCTCAGCTATTCTATTTGCTGTTAAAAAGATTGCTTCAAACTGAAGCACCACACTATTAATCTTCGCTTTTTGCTCTATCAAGAGCGCACGCTCCTCACTTATTTTTTTTAAACTTTTCAGGTCACTATGGATTTCAGTTAACTGGTCAAGAACTGCATTAATATCATTGAGAGGCGCACGCAAAACCAATGCCTCTTCTATAGCCTGCTTACTAATATCCTGTGCACGTACCCTCAGCTCTACCAAAGCACGTTCATCGTCCGGTTTATTTTCAAAGTCTTTTTCTAAAGTTCTTGTACTTTGTTCAAGCTTTTCAATAATGACCTGTTGTTTTTGGATAATTTCATCAATTAAGTAAGGGGTTATTGATTGTCCAATGATGACATTTTGTGATCCAATGTGCCCCCATGCCCAAGAGCTGAATACAGTGATAATCAAAAAAATAAAGAAAACGATGCGTAATTTTTTTCTAAAAAATGCGTACATATTTACCTTATATGTAAAAGAGGAATCTACCCCCTCTGTAAAATATGGTATAAAATAAACATTTTCAACTTTTATAGAATAATCTTATAATAGCTTTTCCTTAAACAATAATATTGATAATAAGGAAAAAGATAAAGTATAAGCTGTGAACTGAATAAGATTAAAACAAAGGCGCTCTGGCATGTTTTTTTTGCACCTCTATTGCAAAAAAGAAAATTTTCTCTTCCTTACGACTTGGCTGCTCCTGTCCAGCCTTGGTGTATGGCTGACCAATAGTCTACAAGCACGAGCTTCTTGGAGCAAACAAGTACAAACAAGCCATATTGCTAAAATGAAGAGACTTAATCCAGAAAAAAAGTGTGACCAATTAAGTCTTACAATAACTGAAGATAAAAAGTTTTTAAAACACGACATAGATCCTATTCTGTCCCTCAATACTTTTCGCAACATTATAAGATTAAAGAAGTTTTTAATCAAAAGCACAGCCGTTTGTATACAAATTGAAAATCTGAAAACACAATATTTTTCCAATAAACGCGCTCCTCCTTTTTTTTGAATTATGCAATATTCATCTTCTCTTACCCTTGCCTTTAATAACGATTAAATTATCTATTAGCGGGATATATCATGCGCACACCTGGTTGGTTAACAGCTTTTTATTGTTTCATTCTTTTAAGCAGCATTTACATTGCTTTGCCTAATTTATTTTCGCAAGAACAGGTTAAAAACTCACCATTCTTGCCCGATAGCCGTGTAACACTTGGTCTTGATCTTCAAGGCGGATCTTCTCTCCTTCTTGAAGTTGATAGCAAAACATTAAAACGCGATCAATTACGCCTCGTTTTAGGAAACGTTCGTAATATACTGCGTGAAAAACAAATCCGCACCTCTAGTGTTCGTATTATCGAAGACAGTGTTGTTGTACTTGTTTCAGATCCATTAGAAAGTGAAAAAGCACTTTCTGCTCTAAAGACATTAATAACTCCTATACACAGCAGCTTTGGTGCAACAAACAATGATATAGCAATCAATGCTCAAAATAACACGATCCGTATAACCTTAACAGAAGCGGCAATTAAGGATCGTATAAGCAATGCTATTGAACAGAGCTTAGAAATCATCCGTCGCCGTATAGATCAAGTTGGTGTTACAGAACCAGCTATCCAAAAGGTCGGAGCGGATCGCATTATGGTTCAATTACCGGGGTTACAAGATCCAAAGCAATTACGTGACCTTTTAGGGACAACCGCTAAGATGAGCTTTCATCTAGTGCCCTCTAACGTTGATATAAATAATCCACCTGCAGGCGTTTCAATCCTCCCAGGATATAATGATGAAACACAACGCTACGCAATTTATGATCAAATTGCCTTAGATGGAAATGTTTTGAAAGATGCTCGTGCGGGTTTTGACCCACAAATACCAGGACGCTCTCTCATTTCATTCACGATGAATTCTGCTGGTGCAAAAATATTTGCAGAAATAACGCGACAAAATATTAACCGCCCTTTTGCAATTGTTCTTGATAATAAAGTCCTCACTGCTCCCACCATCAATAGCGTTATCCCCAACGGACAAGGTCAAATTACAGGAAATTTTGATCCTAAAGAAGCCTCAACTCTCGCTGCTCTCCTACGTGCTGGTTCTTTGCCTGCACCATTGACCGTAATTGAAGAGAGAACCGTAGGCCCCAATCTTGGTGCTGATGCCATTCAAATGGGACTTTACACCGGTATCATCGGCTTTATTCTTGTTGCTGTTTTTATTTTTCTTCTCTACAGAGTTTGGGGGGCGATTACAAATATAGCACTTGCATTCCACACTATTTTAACATTTGCTGCGCTTAGTCTTCTCGGTGCAACACTCACATTACCAGGTATTGCTGGCATTATTTTAGGTATCGGTATCGCTGTTGATGCCAATATCCTTATCAATGAACGTATCCGTGAAGAAAGCCGAAAAGGTGTCAGTGCCTTTGCAGCCTTAGATCGTGGCTTCAAACATGCTTTTGCAACCATTGTTGATGCCAATGTCACTGCAGTCATTGCAACTATTTTACTGTTTTTGTTTGGCACTGGTCCTGTTCGTGGTTTTGCTGTAACAATGTTACTTGGGATTATCATCTCTATGTTCACCAATATCACCATTGTGCGCATTATGATGATCGGGACCATTCGTAAATGGAAAATTAAAACACTCCATATTCAATCAATTTTCAACATCATTCCACAAAGCCCCTCTTTTCACTTCATGAAAGCGCGCTTCGTTGGTATTGGTGTATCCATTATTTTATCTATCGCTTCTATCGTCCTATTTTTAAAACCTGGATTAAATTTTGGAATTGACTTCATTGGCGGTAGTCAAATGAGCATTACCTCCAAAGAACCAGCAAATTTAGCAAACTTACGTTCTAAGCTTTCCTCTCTGAACATTGGTGAAATTACGCTGCAAAATATGGATAATGCAAACACTGTGTTAATTCGTATGCAAAAACAAAGTGGCAGTGAAGCACAGCAAAGCATCGCCATTGATAAAGTTAAAACAGCAGTACAAAATATTTACCCAGATGTTACATTCGACCAAACAGAGGTTGTTGGTCCCAAAGTTTCAGGCGAACTTGCCACCGCTGCTTTTACAGCTGTTATTCTTGCAGCAATTGCCATGTCACTCTACATATGGTTTCGTTTTGAATGGTTCTTTGCAGTTGGTGCAATTGTAACGCTTATCTTAGACACCACTAAAATGATTGGTTTTTTTGCTTTATTTCAATTTGATTTCAATTTGACAGCTATAGCTGCTCTCTTAACAATTGTTGGTTATTCTATAAATGATAAGGTTGTCGTCTATGATCGAATGCGTGAAAATATGCGCCTGTATAAAAACATGCCATTACGCGAACTCATTGATCTCTCAATTAACCAAGTCTTTGTACGCTGCCTCTTTACATCAGCAACCACAGTTCTTGCTATGTTGCCTATGGCGATATGGGGTGGAAGTGCTGTTCATAATTTTGCCATACCTATGGTTGTTGGAATTATTATTGCAACATCATCCTCTATTTTTATTGCCGCTCCCATTTTACTCCTTCTCGGAGATTGGTGGCGTAAACGAACTCATCGTATAAAAGCTGAACAGAAATGAACATGCTATACTCATCATATAATATCCTCTTCTCTCCACATAAAAAGGTTATAGTTATTTTCATAATATGATAAAAAGCCATAAATAATCCATGATTCATGATACACCACTAATTACAACGATTGTTGCAGGTTTATGTTTAGCATTTCTTTTAGGAATGATTGCCAGTCGTTTGCGCATATCACCCCTTGTGGGATACTTGTTAGCTGGTGTTATTGTGGGGCCTAACACAGGTGGTTTCAAAATAGATTCCGCTATTATTAACCAGCTCGCTGAAATTGGTATCATTTTGCTCATGTTTGGTGTTGGTCTGCATTTTTCGTTAAAAGATCTTTTATCCGTCAGAGCGATCGCAATCCCTGCTGCCATTGGACAGATGGCATTTTCTACTTTTTTAGGCCTATGTCTTGGTTTGATTATGGGATGGGGGTTTAGTGGTAGTATGATCTTCGGATTAGCTTTATCGATAGCCAGCACAGTTATTTTACTACGTGCTTTGCAAGAACGCCATCTGATTGAAACAGAAAAAGGACGTATTGCTGTTGGATGGTTGATTATTGAAGATTTAGCAATGATCCTTATACTGGTTCTCATACCATCATTAGCAAACATTCTCAGCAATACAAAAGAAGAAGCACTTGATCCTCTTGTTCAATGGTTAGACTTAAATATTTGGGGAATTTTTGGTCTAACGATTCTCAAAGTTCTTATATTTATTGCACTTATGCTCATTGTTGGGCGACGCATTATTCCGTGGTTACTAAAAATGAGTGCACAATCAGGATCACGTGAACTGTTTCGTCTTAGTGTCTTTGCTATTGCATTAGGCGTTGCTTTCGGAGCCGCCCATTTATTTGGCGTTTCTCTTTCTCTTGGTGCTTTTTTTGCAGGTATGGTTATGAGTGAATCAGAATTAAGCCACCATGCAGCCGAAGAATCCTTACCACTACGAGATGCATTTTCTGTGCTCTTTTTCGTTTCTGTAGGTATGTTATTTGACCCTGGGAAATTATTGACTCATTTTTTCCCTCTCCTCGCAACATTATCCATTATTATTTTTGGAAAATCTGTTTCTGCTTTCTTCATCGTTAAAGCTTTTCGCTATTCTAATGCAACAGCTTTAACCATTTCTGCAAGCCTTTCCCAAATCGGAGAGTTTTCTTTTATCCTTGCAGGCTTAAGTTTAAGTTTAGGACTTTTAAACAATGATGCTCATGATTTAATTCTTGGAGGTGCAATTCTTTCTATTTTGCTCAATCCCCTTGTTTTTATGATCTGTAGCAAAATTAAAAAACGTCTAGAAAAGACTCCTGCAAATTTACGAAATGCGCCAACAGTCATTGATATTGATCCGCAAGACCCTGATCAAGAAATTTTACCAACGACCTTAAAAATAAACCATATTGTGATTATTGGCTATGGTCGCATTGGTAAATCTATAGCATTATCATTGATAAATAAAGGAGCCTCTATAGTGATAGTGGAAGAATCAAAGCGCCTCACTGATCAAGCAATTATAGATGGATTTGAGGTCATTTGTGGCAATATCATTCAACAAGAGACAATGCACGCAGCGAATATAAGTAATGCATACAAAGTTGTTATTACAATGCGAAGCACCATTGAAGTCGGAGAATGTATAGTAAATATACGTGACATGAAGAAAGACATTCAGATAATCACGCATGCACTATCCCATGTAGAAACAACTTATCTCATTGAGATAGGTGCAAATGTTGTAGTAACTGACGATGAGGAAATTGCTAATAGTATTATTGAGCATATAACAGAACCAAAATCTGTACAGAATGTGCGCAACCATGAATTGAATTTACAGAAAACATAGAGTGGATAAAGAAGCGTGAAAATAAAGCAGTTCATATGGCCGTTCGTTGGTATTTTAGCAATGCTGGTATCTATCCGCATTCTTTATATAAAACTCTCTGCTATTTCTTTTAGTGATGTATTAGAGCGCTTGAGTAATTTAAGTTCTCAACACTGGTTATTAGCCTGTTTATGTTCTCTTTTAGCTTATGCTGCACTTGCTGGATATGACCGAATTGCTTTACAACATCTCGGCCATAAAATTTCTTGGTTTTTTATCGCTATATGCTCTTTCACAACCTATGCTCTTTCACACAATATCGGTGCTTCAGTCTTTTCTGGTGCAGTAGTGCGTTATCGTGCCTATAAACTGAAGGGATTAAATGGTACAGAAATTGCAATACTGGTGGGCTTTTGCTCTTTTACTTTTGTCGTAGGTACAATCTTACTTTTTGGAATCGTTTTGATTCTACAGCCAGAAATTATCACTCTTATCCATAGTGAACTTCCTGAATGGCTTGGAACAACAGTTGGTATCATTTTGCTCGGCTGCATAGCGCTCTACACTTTTGGCAGCTGGCTGCAATTAAAACCTTTACGCTTGAGCAAAAAAGTTCAGCTTTCTTACCCTCGACTAAGGATTGTTATTCAACAACTTCTCATTAGCCCTTTAGAACTCTTAGGTGCAGCTGGAATTATATACGCGGTTCTCCCCCATAATGCAGATATTCATTTTATATCTGTACTCGGTGTTTTCCTAGCCTCCTTCACAATAACCCTTCTCTCCAACGCCCCCGCCGGAGGAATTGGCGTTTTAGAGGCATTATTCATAACAGGTATGCCGAGTGTGAACCCAGCCGATGTCGTTGCAGCACTTATTGTATTTAGAATGCTTTATTTAATTATACCATTTATTATTTCATTGTTTGTCGTCGCCATTTTTGAAACTCAACAATATCGGAAACGCCCACCCAAAGTACCAACAAAGTAAATAAGAAATCAATTTTTTGCTATCTTAAGGCACAGCAACAATAACCATGTAGATTTTGATTTCATAGACCAATCAATACAAGGTTAATTTCAGTTATGTTTATTCTTAAAGTGCCTCTCTTTTCTTGCCAATCTCATAATATAAAAAAATATTGCTATATAAAAAAATATTGCTCCGTCTTCCTTAGAAGAAAACTAATCTCCTTATATGACTCATCAATGATCGTTTAGATTATGCGGTGAAATTTTCTCGAATTTGCAATGCCATGATTATCCCTTTATGGATTTATGAGCATTATAGATGAGCAGCCATAAGGCGTTTCAACGTTTTTCTCTATATTCCTAGAAACTTAGAGAAAGCTTTGATTTTATCTCTACAGCATCTGAGTTTTAGTAGACAAACGGCACAGCAAACGTTTAGCATCGTTTTTTACCGTAAAGCACAATTTCATCGTTCAAAACTTGAAACTTTATGAAAGCTTATTTACCAGTGTTTAGCAGATTAAACCATTGAACATTGAGACTGATCTAAGTTTATCAGAGGCTCTGATCAAGCAAAGGCTTTTTTATCTTGATCCACCTTATGAGATGTTAAAGATTACTATGAATTTTTTAAGCGGGAGAATTATCAGACGACCAAGATAATTATTTCCAAATCAAAAGGGAAAAATTCTTCTATCTCTCAATGATGTACATCATATTTCAAAAGTCTGTAGTCAGTTTCCTTTAAAAAAGACCGATATATCTTAACCATATCATTCAAGGAATTCGAATCCTACTCGAGAATTCACTCGCTTAAATTACGACTTGTAGCAGACAAGAAAAAGATTTCTTTAAAAGAAGGTGAAACATCTTTTGAAAATTAAAAATTTTTTGAGATCCGTTTGAAAAAATAAATAAACGCAAAACCTAGAAAAAACTAAAGTAATCTACAATTCATTCACGGCACAAAACGCAATGGTGGGTGATGAGGGGATCGAACCCACGACCCGCTGATTAAGAGTCAGCTGCTCTACCGACTGAGCTAATCACCCACTGTTTCTCAAAAATGAGAATAAGTAGGTTCTATAATGCTCTTGAAGAAGGATGTCCAGATAGTTTTCTGTTTTTTACGTAAAAACAGTAAACTATGTAGCTAAATTGGATGTACAGTTAAAAATATAATTCGTCCCCTTGATCTTATATAAAAATAGAACCATTATTAAGGATCTTTGTGAAAAATATTCTAACATAGAAGAAGTTGTGGGTTGGAGGATTGTCACACATAATGCCTGAGAAAAATCCAGAGGAACCTTCTTGTGATTGCAAGTGGTATGAGGTACTGTTCCGTTTTATAAATTTTATCACCAATCATGTGCGTTTATGCAACTCTTTGCAATTTTTTACTTTGAACGCAAACGATTCATGTTCAATATTTTGTATTCATTATGATGATAAAAACTCATGAATATATTTTTTCGATTGTATATTTTTCAATTTTTAAAGGATGAACTATGATGGAGTGGATCGCTGATCCCCATGCGTGGTTTGGCTTGATCACGTTGATTTTTCTCGAAATTGTCTTAGGAATAGATAACCTTGTCTTTATTGCAATTTTAGCTGAAAAATTACCACTGCATTTGCGTAATCGTGCACGCTTTATAGGTTTGACTTTAGCATTAGTTATGCGGCTTTTTCTCCTTACCATTATTGGTTGGGTGATGAATCTTGATACAACCATTTTTTCATTCTCATCTTTTGTGTTTAGTTGGCATAGCCTCATTTTAATTTTTGGTGGCGCTTTTTTACTCGCAAAAGCAACGCTCGAATTACATGAAAGATTAGAAGGGGTATCGCATGAAAGAAAAACAGGAATTGCTTATGCGGTTTTCTGGCAAGTCATTGTTCAAGTCGTGGTGTTGGATGCTGTTTTTTCCTTAGATAGTATTATTACCGCAACAGGCATGATTGTAAAAGAACAAGCTATGGTTATGTATATAGCAGTTATTTTTGCTATGGGAGTGATGATGTGGGGATCTGGCATCCTTATGCGTTTTATTAATCGTCATTCTACCATTGTGATCCTTTGTCTTGGTTTTTTGATGATGATTGGCTTTTCCCTCATTGTTGAAGGATTTGGTTTTCATATTCCAAAAGGGTATTTATATGCTGCTATTGGTTTTTCTGTCCTCATTGAAGCCTTTAATCAAATTGGACGTCGTAATCGTGAAAAGATGATTACGACAAATGATTTACGAGGTCGGACAGCGGATGCTGTTTTAAGACTCTTAGGTGGAGGGAATAAAGACAGTAACCTTTCAGAGACTGTTGATGTAATTGCTGAACAGGCAGCAGCTTCTGAGTTATTTCGCCCCGAAGAAAAAGAGATGATTCGTGGTGTTCTTGATTTAGCTGATCGCCCTGTGCGTTCTATTATGTCACCACGAAATGAGATTGAGTGGCTAGATTTAAATGGTGATGAGAATGAAATGCGTGAAGAATTACAACAGGTTAAACATAGTCGCCTTATTCTTGCACGTGAAAAAGTGGACGAATTTGTTGGTGTTGCTTTGACAAAAGATCTTCTTTTAAATTTGGCTGAAGGAAAAAAGATTAATTGGAAAAAAGCGATGCGAGAACCGCTTGTTGTTCATGAAAATACAAGTGTTTTACGGTTAATGGAGCAATTACGTCATTCATCGATTCAACTTGCCATTATTGTGGATGAGCATGGATCTTTTGAAGGAATTGCAACACCAACCGATATTCTTGAAGCCATTGCAGGTGATTTTCCTGATGATGATGAAGAACCCATGATCGCAGAACAACTTGAAAATGGTAGTCTTCTTGTTGAAGGATATGCCGATATTCGTCGTTTAAGTGGTTATCTTGGGCGTAATCTTGTTGATGAAGCAGACCGTTACACCACTCTAGCAGGATTTATGCTTTGGCAGTTTGGTCATTTGCCGAATGAAGGAGAAAGCTTTGAAACTGATGGCTTACGTTTTAAAGTAATCGAAATGGATCGGCGAAATGTATCTAAAGTCCTTATTTCTCCAATCGTACAGTCCTAAAAAGTATATTATTCGATAGAAAGGAAATGAGAAAGTTCTTTTTTTATTTATAGAAAATAGAGAATTCTTAATATTAACAATATGAAAAAAAATCTTTATTAATGATCTTCTAAGAACAATAGGTAACAACAAAATAAATGTTGCATTTCACCTGTGAGGCTTGCCGAATGCTTAATACAAAACTATCGTCATTTAAGCGATTAAAACAGCTGGCTTCCAAGCTTCCACATTGCGTGTAGGGATCGAAGATAAAACCTTAACTGAAACAATCATACTTATGAAGGTTAAGTGAGAATAAACCATCATGCCCTAAAAATAAAAATTTATAATATGATCAGACACAACATTGATTTATCATTATAAATCGTCGTTTTCAACTTGGGATACAGCCCCGAATATTACGAAGCTACTCTCATCATAACTCTTCTCACATTAAATCAATCAAAACCATATCCTGACACAGGACAAATAGAACTGGTGCAGAAATAAAAGAATTAAAAACTGTACAAGATAAGTAAAAATGCCTCTTATCAGTCGTATCAGTACAAAAACTTTTGCAATACCCATAAGCTGACAAATAGAATGATGATGTAATCCTGTACCTTCACAAGCGTAAATATAGAGGACTCAATAGCTTCATCTCTATAACATTCATACGTACTCTCACAAAATAGGTTTGAGTGCTAAAGATTTCTCTAAAAAAGTATGTGAATTAAGAATAGAATAGCGTCCTCTTTTGCATATGTTCATGCCCCTCTTAAGGAATGAGAAACATAAAAAAACATGAAATCATATTCTTCCCCTTAGATGAAAAATATCTTCAAAATACACAATAAAAAAATAACTACATATCTGCATGAGTTTTGTTCTCATTTACGGAATGAGTGAGCTTCATAATAGCTCATTATATTTTTAACGATAATATAAAAATCGTTAAAAATATATCTTTATGATTGACAATCTCAACATTTAAGCCAACCATACCTCTGCAAGTAAAAGTTTCTTACGTGGGGGAGTGCAAATATTATAATATTTCCATTAACTTTCTTGATTTTTATCTAAAGTGCGTTGGCATAAAGCAATAGTGGTACATATCACTTCATCCAAGTGCACATGATTGATCATTTGAATATATCCCCTCCAATATCGCAATATATTTTTGAACTATGTAATTATAAGGAAAAAGTTTATGCAGAAAAAGATTCCATCAATCAATTGCCATCCCTTTCCTGCCTCACGCAAAATCTACCAACAAAGTTCTCTCTTTTCTGATGTACGTGTCCCACTGCGTGAAATCTCATTGACCGATGGAAGTGGTGAAGAGCCTTTAAGCACCTACGATACCTCTGGGCCATACACCGATAAAGATATGATTATTGATATTACAAAGGGCTTGCCAAAAATTTGTTCACCTTGGCTCTCTAGACGTGCTGATACTGAATCTTACCCTGCACGACCGGTTAAACCTGAAGATAACGGACTGTCTCATGGAACCTCCCCTACACCAGCCTTTGAAAAAAAACATTCTGTTTTGCGCGCAAAAAATGGTAAAGCAGTTACACAAATGGCATATGCACGTGCAGGCATTATTACCGAAGAAATGGAATATGTGGCCATACGAGAAAATGAAGGCCTCACAATACAAGATCAAAACAAGGTGCCATCAAACGGACAGGTTAATGGATCTATGCCAGAAATTTATACTGCAGAATTTGTCCGCAATGAAATTGCCTGTGGACGCGCCATTATTCCCCAAAATATTAATCACCCAGAATGCGAACCAATGATTATTGGACGCAATTTCCGCGTTAAAATTAATGCCAATATAGGCAATTCAGCTGTCACATCATCCATGGCAGAAGAGGTTGATAAAATGGTTTGGGCCATTCGTTGGGGAGCAGATACTGTTATGGATCTCTCAACAGGACGGAATATTCACAATATTCGTGAGTGGATTATTAGAAACGCCCCTGTTCCCATCGGAACTGTTCCTCTTTACCAAGCACTCGAAAAAGTACAAGGTATTGCTGAAAATTTAACGTGGGATATTTTTCGTGATACCCTGATCGAACAAGCAGAACAAGGTGTCGACTATTTTACCATTCATGCAGGATTAAGATTACCATTTATTCCCTTAACCATTGATCGAGTAACAGGAATTGTTTCACGAGGTGGTTCAATTATGGCCAAGTGGTGTTTGCATCATCACAAAGAAAGTTTTCTCTATGAACATTTTGATGAAATTTGTGATATTGCACGCACCTATGATATCTCTCTTTCATTGGGAGACGGACTGCGCCCTGGCTCTATTGCCGATGCGAATGATGAAGCTCAATTTGCTGAACTTAAAACTTTAGGAGAATTGACAAAAATCGCTTGGGAAAAAGATGTGCAAGTGATGATTGAAGGGCCCGGACATGTTCCAATGCACAAAATTAAAGAAAATATGGAACAACAATTAGACCTCTGTCATGAAGCGCCTTTTTATACTTTAGGACCTCTTACCACTGACATTGCTCCAGGATATGACCATATTACATCTGCAATTGGCGCAGCGATGATTGGATGGTTTGGAACAGCTATGTTGTGTTATGTAACACCTAAAGAACACTTAGGGCTTCCCGATAAGAATGATGTTAAAACTGGTGTGATCACTTATAAAATTGCTGCCCATGCGGCTGACCTAGCAAAAGGCCTCCCCAGAGCACAATTGCGCGATAACGCCCTTTCACGTGCACGATTTGACTTTAGATGGCAAGACCAATTCAATCTTTCTCTTGACCCAGATACAGCCTGCGCTTTTCATGATGAAACAATGCCTAAAGAAGCGCATAAATTGGTGCATTTTTGTTCTATGTGTGGACCAAAGTTCTGTTCTATGCGTATTTCTCATGATATTCGTGAAGCTGCAGCAATGAAAAAAACAAAAAATGAAGGAATGGTTGCCATGGCGAAAGAATATCAAAAAAATGGTGATCTTTATGTCGACATGTTTCCTACTCAAAAAAAGAGAGTCAATAGTTGAAAAACATTCTTATCAAGGGTGCAGGGATAGGAGGGTTAACAGTTGCCTTTATGTTGCAACAAAAAGGTATCCCTGTTACGCTCTCGGCACCTCATAATTCTCCTATAGGGACAGCCAGCTGGTATGCAGGAGGAATGCTAGCACCTTATTGTGAAAGAGAAAGTGCTGAACAAATCGTTGAAGATCTTGGTATACAAGCCATACAATGGTGGCACAAAACATTTCCTAATCTTGTCATCCAAAGGGGGACTTTGGTCGTCACACCTGTACGTGATAGGGTAGAACTTGAACGATTTTCAGCGCGTACACATAATCACAAAACGATAAACAGTGCAGAGATAGCCCAACTTGAACCAGATCTTGCAGAACGTTTTAATTGTGCGCTTTTTTATGAAAAGGAAGCCCACCTTGATCCTCGTCAAGCACTTGTTTCTTTAAAAGAAAATCTGATCAAGAATGGAGCACGTTTTGTCGATGTAGACATATCTGAAACGAATTTTGATCTTGTCATTGATGCAACTGGAATAGCCCGTTTGGGACAAGATAAAAATATACGGGGCGTACGTGGTGAAATGCTTCTTCTACGCAGCACAGATATTAAAATCTCTCGCCCAGTTCGTCTTCTACACCCACGATTTCCTCTCTATATTGTTCCCCGAAAAGGTAATATTTTTATGATTGGTGCAACAATGATTGAAAGTAACTTTGATGGAACCATTTCGGCAAGGTCAATGATGGAGTTACTCAATGCAGCTTACACCTTGCATCCTGCTTTTGCCGAAGCAGAAATTGTTGAATCCGGCGTTGGTATACGACCAAGTTATCCTGATAACTTCCCTTCTGTGTACAAATATGGTAACCATATTTCTATTAATGGATTTTATAGACATGGTTTTCTTTTAGCTCCAGAAATGGCAAAACGAGCAATAAAATTGGCATTGGAGTAAAACATGCAAATATTTGTCAATGGTGAAACAATTAAAACAGAAGTCACAACTCTTCATCTTTTGCTTGAAGAACTAGGTTATGAAGGAGATTGGCTTGCTACCGCAGTTAATGCTGAAGTTATTCCCATAGGAAATCGAAGCCAATTTGTCTTGCATGAAGGAGATAAAATTGAAATTTTAACCCCAATGCAAGGAGGCTAAAACGATGCTGAATCTTTATGGACGCCAATTCTCTTCTCGTCTTATGTTAGGTACAGCACAATATCCTTCACCAGCAATTCTTCGTGATTCTATTCATAAATCCGGCACAAAAATTGTAACGGTTTCCTTACGCCGAGAAGCTATAGGTGGAAAACAAGGTGGACAATTTTGGCAATTTCTTCAAGAATTAGATGTAACGGTGCTTCCCAATACTGCTGGTTGCTACACCGTGAAAGAAGCTGTTACAACAGCAAAACTCGCACGCGATCTTTTTAAAACCTCTTGGATTAAACTCGAAGTTATTGGTAATCCTGATACCTTACAACCCAATGTTTTCTCCTTAATTGAAGCAGCAAAAATTTTAAACAGTGAAGATTTCAAAATTTTTGCTTATACAACAGATGATCTCATTGTTGCTGAAAAACTCTTCGAGGTTGGATGCCACGTCATCATGCCTTGGTGTGCTCCTATTGGATCTGCCAAAGGCCCTCATAATATTGATGGACTGCGTTCTATACGTGCTTACCTGCCCGATATTACACTTGTCATTGATGCCGGCATTGGACGCCCTTCTCATGCTGCTATTGCTATGGAGCTCGGTTATGATGCAGTCCTCCTCAATACTGCCGTTGCTAAAGCAAGTGACCCTGTCTTAATGGCAGAAGCATTTTCTAAAGCCGTTCAAGCCGGACGAATGGGATATAAGGCTGGAATACTCGAAGCACGTAATATTGCAGTTCCTTCAACACCTATTATTGGAAAAGCGGTATTTTCATGAATCTAGATCCATTTTATCTGATTGTTGACAGTGCGGATTGGATTGAACGTTTGGTTCCTCTTGGTGTCAAACTCGTGCAATTACGTATGAAAGATAAAAGCCCACAAATAATCCGTCAACATATTAAACGTGCAAAAAACATATGCGATACATTGGGAGCACAATTAATCATTAATGATTATTGGGAAATAGCCATTGATGAACAGTGTAACTTTATTCATCTTGGGCAAGAAGATTTAAGCCATGCTGATCTTTCTGCAATTCGTAAAAATGATATAAAGTTTGGTCTTAGCACACATAATGAACAGGAATTAGATATCGCATTATCTGTTCACCCTGACTATATTGCCCTTGGTCCTATTTATCCGACAATTTTAAAAAAAATGAAATGGAAGCCTCAAGGGTTAGAAAAAATTCAACAATGGAAAAAACGGATTGGCGCTTTACCTTTAGTCGGCATTGGTGGCCTCACACCAGAACGTGCAGTGGGTGTTTTAACTGCAGGGGCAAATAGTGCTGCTGTTGTCACTGATATTATCCTGCATCAAAAACCTGAAGAACGTATACAACAGTGGATAAAGATAACACAAGCATGGCGTTAATCCCCTCTATTCTTATTGTTGCTGGCACTGATCCGACAGGAGGTGCTGGTATTATCCGTGATATAGAAACAGCTGCTCATTTTCAAATAAAAGCCAGCTTAGCCATCACCTGTGTTAATGTACAAGATGATAACCACGTTGCGGAAATTTGTCCAATGAGTGAAAAACTCGTTGCCACACAAATGCGCACAGCTCTGAAGGCTAATTCAATAAGTGCCATAAAAATCGGTATGACAGGAACCCAAGCAATCATAACAGCAATCTCTGACGTTTTAGAAGAGTATCCTCATATTCCCGTTATTCTTGATCCTGTACTTGTTGCCTCATCAGGGGGCAAATTAACCACAGAAAAAATCATAGAGAAGATGACCAACAAACTCCTCCCTCACATTGATCTTTTAACACCCAATAGAGACGAGCTTGCTCTTCTTAGCCAAAGTCCACGCGCCTCTCATCATAAGCAAGCGATACAGCAAGCAAAAAAACTTTTGTCATTTGGACCGCGTTCTATCTTAATAAAAGGCGGACATGCAAATGATCCCCTTGCAACTGATAGCCTCATTGATAAAACCAACGTTATCGATATTTCTACTCCACGCCTAACGGGAACAATGCGTGGAACAGGTTGTATCCTCTCCAGTGCCATTGCAGCGCATTTGGCATTAAATAAATCGATGACAGAATCCGTAAAAAGTGCAAAAATATATATTCAAACACTGCTTTCAGATCACTGTAAAATAAGTAATTAAATATTGAATACTCTATTTTAAATCTATAAATACTTCATTTATACATAAATTAACCGTTTATAATATAAATATATTCTACAAAGTAGTTATATTTATTTTCACAATAACATTATTTTATTTTTATTAAAAATATAAAAATATTATAAATTCATATCGCTTGCATTCAATGAATTTTTTTTTTACTATGAAAGCAGTGTAATGCATTTTAATGGATAAAATGGTTCATTGGAAATGTGTGCATAATTGTAAAAAGTGCTGTTTTGGCTTTTTGGTAAAGGATAAGAGAACTGCCATTGTAATAATACATAAATTACAAACGAATACATTATTAAAGAAAGGACTTTTTTGTTTGATCTATTCGTTTTAGATAGATCATCAAAAACTAAGATGCTTCATCAAACGTCGTGCCCAATCTCATATGAAGAACTCTTGAGCTTTTATCAAGAAAGTGGCGCGGATGCTGTCCTCACAGACTTTCCTATTGATCGCTTTAGTCAATCTGCCCCTGTCGAGAAAAGATCAACACAAACAGTGTATGTTTCTCATAATACACAAACATCATCAGCCAAACTAGACAATCATCCCCCCCTCCCCCTTAGCGCCATGGGAGATGAGCTCACAGCGATAGAAAGTGCCAAAAGTGCCAATACACTTGATGAATTAAAATCCGCTCTTCTCGCATTTAATGGCTGCTCATTAAAGTTGACAGCAAAAAATACCTGTTTTTCAGATGGAATAGCTGGAAGCCCTCTCATGCTCATAGGAGAAGCACCAGGACGAGAGGAGGACATACAAGGAATTCCTTTTGTGGGCAAAGCGGGAAGATTGCTTAATAAGATCCTCGCATCAATTGGTTTAACAAGGAATAATGTTTATATAGCAAATACTATTCCTTGGCGTCCACCAGGAAATCGTACACCAACGCCAAGAGAAGTTGCATTATGTCGCCCTTTTATTGAACGACAAATTTATTTAGCAAATCCGCGTATCCTCATAGCACTTGGGGGAATTGCTACGCAGTTTCTCACAGGATCTCAAAACGGAATTATCAGAACACGGGGCAAATGGCTTACCTATGAGAGAGACGATAATATCAAAATACCTGTTATGCCAACCTTTCATCCTGCTTATCTGCTTCGAACGCCTAGCCAAAAAAAGCTTACATGGATAGACTTCTTGGAAGTCAAAAACCGCTTAGACAGCTTTTTATAGCCTCTTCATCTCATATTTCCTCAGAATGGAAATACTTCTTCAGTTTTTTTAACTTTTAAAATACGAATAGGAAAAATTATGAAACAATCAACAACCCCCATTTATCATTTAGAAGATTATCAGCAAACCCCTTACGATATCCCCAAAACACAACTCCATTTCCGTTTAGAGCCAACAAAAACCTCTGTTACAGCAACATTGTCTATTGAGCCTCGTCACAATACAAAAGAGTTAACACCTCTTGTTCTGTCTGGTGATGAGCTGACACTGGTTTCTGTCGCAATTAATGGTGAAAAACTATCTGAGAGTGCTTATAAAGCTACTCCTTCACGTTTAGAAATTACAGCACCACCGACAACTCCTTTTACATTACAATTGGTTACGGAAGTTAATCCTGAGAGCAATCGCAAGCTCATGGGACTTTATCTCTCAAATGGTATTTATTGCACACAATGCGAATCAGAAGGTTTTCGTCGTATTACCTATTTTTATGATCGCCCAGATATTCTTTCTACTTACAAAGTAAAAATTGAAGCAGACTCTCAAACAATTCCGATTTTGCTTTCCAATGGCAATCTCGTAGAAACAGGAACTTTGGAAAATAATCGTCATTTTGCCATTTGGGAGGATCCCTATCCCAAACCATCTTACCTCTTTGCTTTAGTTGGCGGCGATCTTGATAAACTAGAGGACCATTTTATCACCGTATCCGGACGACGCATTGAACTTGGTCTCTATGTAGAAAAAGGAAAAACGAAGCAAGCAACTTATGCAATGGATGCTCTCAAACGCTCCATGCGTTGGGATGAGCAACATTTTGGACGCGAATATGACCTTGATGTTTTCAATATCGTTGCTGTTTCTGACTTTAATATGGGAGCAATGGAAAACAAAGGACTTAACATTTTTAATGATAAATATGTTCTTGCCGATCCTGAAACAGCAACTGATCAAGATTATCGAGACGTCGAACGTGTCATTGCTCATGAATATTTCCATAATTGGACCGGTAATCGAATTACTTGCCGTGATTGGTTTCAACTCTGTTTAAAAGAAGGATTAACAGTCTATCGTGATCAAGAATTTTCTTCAGATCAAAATGTACGTAGTCTACAGCGAATTAAAAATATAAAAACATTAAAGTCTGCACAATTTTCCGAAGATTCTGGTCCTCTCGCTCATCCTGTAAGACCTCGCCAATACAGCCAAATAAATAATTTTTATACTACAACTGTCTATGAGAAAGGAGCAGAAGTAGTCCGTATGGTCCATACTATTTTAGGTCCCGATCTCTTTCGCAAAGGAATGGATCTCTATTTTCAGCGCCATGATGGACAAGCCTGCACAATTGAAGACTTTATCGCCTGTTTTGCTGAAGTATCTCAACGAGATTTTTCACAATTCATGTTGTGGTATGAACAGGCAGGCACTCCCAATGTAGAAATTGATCACCATTACAACGATGGTGTTTTAACAATTCATGCAAAACAACATATTTCAGCAACACCGAAACAAAACACAAAAAAACCTATGCTGATCCCTATCGCTTTTGGACTGTTAGGGCAGAATGGAGAATCTCTTAACTATGATGCTGATACAGATATTCAATCAGATGTAATGCTTTTATCCAAAGAAAACCAAACATTTACATTAAAGGGGCTGCGTGAAAAGCCTGTATTATCATTGCTGAGAGACTTCTCAGCACCTATTCATCTAAAAATGCCATTCAATGAAGACGAGCTTATCTTTCTTGCACAAAACGATAGCAATCACGTTAATCGCTGGCAATCGCTCAACCACTTGATGACAAAAGCGCTGGTTCAAGCAATTCAAGATAATACCCAAGCAAAAGGAGACATGCCTTCTACTTTACTAAACTTAATTGAAACCATCATTCAAGACGAAAGCCTTGAACCAGAATTTCGCGCCTTTTGTTTAAATTTACCAAGCGAAGCTGAACTTGCTCAAATAATCGGTGAAAATGTTGACCCAGAACGTATTCACCATATACGCGATCAGTTTTTAGCCTCACTCGCACATACACATCAAGAGCTTTTCACAGAAGTTTATACGAAAATACAAATCAATGAACCTTATTCTCCCAATACGGTCCAAACTGGAAAACGCGCATTACGGAACATTATGCTTGACTATCTTTCCATTGCGGAAGCACAACCAAATCGTGCATCTGCACAATATGCAACCGCCAATAATATGACTGATCGTATGGCAAGTATAAATATTTTAGTACGACACTTTAACAAAAGTGAGCAGGCACAAAGTGCCTTAAATGATTTTGAAAACCAATATCGGCATGATCCCTTAGTCATGGATAAATGGTTTTCTATTCAAGCAATGGTCGCAGGCGATTCAACACTTGGTCACGTTCAAAAGCTTATGCACCATCCGCTTTTTTCAAAAGACAACCCCAATCGTGTACGCGCCTTAATTGGTGTTTTTGCCTCTCAAAATCCAACGGGTTTTCATAGAACTGATGGTGCATCCTATCATTTTCTTTGCCAAATCATTTTGGAAATCGACAAAAAAAACCCGCAGCTCTCTTCACGGTTGTTAACAATGACGCGCTCTTGGCGACAATTAGAACCTATTCGGCGGAAAAAATTTGAAACTGCATTAAAAACAATTGCAGAAGCTCCAAATTTATCAAGCGATGTAGAGGATATCATCAATCGCTTACTCGATTAAAATAAAAATATTTATAATCAGTGTATCATGATATTTCTTATAGCATAATATCAGTGACCTACGCAGTTATAATAAGCCTATAAACAGAGAGTATAAACCTGTTTATAGGCTATTTGTATTTTCTTTTATAAGCGACATCATCATTATACTTGCCAACTTGTGGGTGTTACGACAGCCTTTGCATTGAGACGGTTCATAAGAGATATTTAAAATCCTTTCTGCTATCGTTTTTTCCATACACCAGTCCCCCTTGTGATGTGCAAGCAAATCACTTTGATTAATTCAAGATAAGCGGATTTGAAATGAGAGAATCTGACAATATTCGACACTCTTATTCAAGATGAATAAGGATAAATTATAATTATAAATCAATATGTTAATATTGTAATGTACAATATCCATAAAACTGAAGTATTTTTTTTAAAAAAAGACTGGACAGAAGACTCCTGTTTTGATTCATTGGCATCCTATGGAGTTGTTATGCGTGAGTACCGAAACAGTTTTTAGAATACATTATTCCATAATTAAAGGAACTAAAAATGGCTAAACTGGACGCATATAATGCACCAAAGGAGGTATATTCTGATTCACAGTCAAGCGCTCAAAATCGCAAAGCGCAGACAGGGCGCCTCAACCTTCTTTCTGGCTTAGCTTATCAAAAGCTTCTTTTTATCGAACCTTGGTTGCGACGCTCACTTCCACTGTTCATTATCGCATTTCTTGTAGTGCTCGCAACAATTCGTTTTGCAACAATGTACAATTTGCGTCATACCATTGATAAGAATACACGCTCAACCATCACTCTTTTAGCTTCTCATATTATCAATACAATTGATCGTGACTTACTTGCTACTCCTGAGAAAAGAAAAGCCTCGGCTCTTTCTCATGACCATTTGCAACAAATCCTTACAGACTTGAATCATAAGAACCTTATTAACCCTCATACATTTATTGCCATCGTTGATCAAAAAAGCAATGTCCTTGCCTCATCTGGTTCAGATACCATTTTAGGAAAGCCCTTACAGGATTTTCTCTCTCAAGACATCGATTTACAATCTTTCATGTCTCCTGCTGAAATCGTGAAAATTGCAGTCGGCAAAGATAATTCTGCTCTCGCCTTATTTCAGAAAACAAGAAATGAACAGTATGGTGTCTTTATAAGCGAAAAAACGCAACATATCTATACGCAGTGGCGCAAAATTTTCTCGTTAAATATGACTCTGTTCATAGGAACAACCGGTATTATTCTCGCTCTCCTCTACGCTTATTACAATCAAATTGTGCGAGCACGTAATATAGATTTAATGTCAGAGAAGACGCAAAACCGCATTGATATGGCAATGATGCGTGGGCGCTGTGGACTTTGGGATTGGAATATGGCAAGTGGCCGTGTTTACTGGTCACGAGCAATTTATGAAATGCTCGGTTATGTCCCTCAAGATTCCCTACTCTCAATTTCACAAATTACCGCTATCATTAATCCAAGTGATGCTAATTTTTTTGATCTTGCTCAAGAACTCATGAGTGGTAAAAAAGAGCATATCGATATTAATGTCCCCATGCGTCATGCTAATGGTCATTATGTATGGATGCGCATTCGTGCTGAAGTTATGAATGAAGAAGAGCCGCATTTGGTTGGCATTGTTTTTGACATTAGTGAACAACGCCAACTCGCAGAAGAAACGGCACAAGCTGATCTTCGTATCCGCGACGCGATTGAAAATATTTCAGAGTCTTTTGTCTTATGGGATTCTGAGGGGCGTCTCGTCATGTCCAACAGTAAATTTTGCGAATATGCCGCTATCCCTAAACAAGTTTTACAACCAGGTATCCAACGTGCCACAGTTGAAGCTATGGCACGCCCCGCTATGAATGAATATCCCCTTAAAGAAGATGGGACAGGGAACTTAACCAGTATTCGCCAAACTGCAGATGGTTATTGGCTCAAAATTAACGAACGCCGTACTCAAGATGGAGGGCTTGTTTGTATTGGTACGGATATTTCTGAGCTAAAACAACAACAAGAAAAATTTGAAGACAGCGAAAGACGCCTTTTTTCTTTTATTCAAGAACTCAAACGAGCTCGAGGAAATGCACAACAACGTGCAACAGAGGTAGAAAAACTGAATAAAAGTTTGAAAGCAGAAAAGGAGCGTGCTGAAAGTGCGAATAAAGCTAAATCAGAATTTTTAGCCAATATGTCCCATGAGTTGCGTACCCCGCTCAATGCTATTCTTGGTTTTTCAGATATTATGTTGCAGTCCACTTTTGGTCCTCTTGGCTCGCAACGCTATAAAGAATATATGCATGATATTTACAATTCAGGAACTCACCTTCTAACCCTTATCAATGATATCCTCGATATGTCCAAAATCGAAGCTGGAAGATTTACTCTCGATTATAAAAATATTGATCTTGAACCAATCATCAGTGAAGCAGCACGAACTCTTACACCACAAGCGCAAGAAAAAAACATTTCTATTACAACAAATATTTCTCCAGAACTCCATGCAGAAATTGACGGACGTGCCATGAAACAAATCTTCCTGAACCTCATCTCCAATGCTGTTAAATTTACACCTTCTGGTGGAAGCATTGATATCTATGCTTTTAAAAAGAAAAATAACCTTGTATGTAGCATTAAAGATACAGGCGTTGGCATTCCAAAATCAGCAATCAAAAAGCTTGGACAACCTTTTGAGCAAGTTGAAAATCAACTTACTAAAACCCATACTGGTTCAGGTCTTGGATTAGCCATTTCACGTTCCTTACTAGAACTCCATAAAGGAAAACTTGAAATTATTTCTGAGGAAATGAAAGGCACAACTGTCATTATTACAATGCCGATTCAACAAAATTAAATCCATTTTTAATATGCTTATTTTTTTCCCGTTGTAGTAAAATCTGTTTCCGCCAAATCCCCCAACGATATCCAGAAATCGAACCATTTTTGCGTATGACACGATGACAAGGAATGATTAATGCCAGTTCATTATGTGCACATGCATGAGCAACAGCACGAAAAGAATTCGGCATACCAATACGTCGCGCCAATGCCTCATATGAAATTGTCTCACCACATGGCACTTCACATAACGCTGTCCATACTTTCTTTTGAAAAACAGTGCCATGTATATCTAAAGAGAAATCATACTTTTCTACCAGTAGAGATGTTTCTATCATTTCCACAATATGTGCGACTTCCTTGTTAAAGGTTTTATCATGATCAACTTGTTTTACATCACAAAATCGACTCGTGAAGTCCTGTAATAATTGTTCCCTTATATCTCCCAACGCTATATTACAAATCCCTTTGCGGGACTTTGCAACCAAAAGCTCTCCTATTGAAGTGCTTTTCAGACAAAAGATTTTTTGTTCAAGAATATTCAACACTTTTTTGATATTTTCTAAAACGCTTAAGACTATAACTAAAATAAAAAGAGAAATTTTATCATTATACTTTCCATAAGATAAAAGAAAATCATACAACCCTATCTCTTTAGCAATAAGCTTGGAATAGTATTTTAACCATTTTATAGAGCAGAGTCATAACGAAAACAACAACACGTTAAACTATTTGCTATAGATGAATTATATCATTCTAACATATGAAAAAAATACCGCAGACATTTTGACTGAAAACTCAAAAAAATATTTATCTTTTTATAAGAAAAAATATCAACCTGCACGACATAAAAACACTCTGAAAAAACTTTGAAAATTCTAAAAAACTGAATCTCTCACATCACACTCACAGGATACTCTGTATAATAAGCATAAATTTTTTATAAACCATCATAAATCATACCTCCCATTAGAGAGAAGTTATTTCACAGACTTTTCTGAAATGTCTCTATAACAATATATTATTAAAATATAATATATTATCGTTATTTAAAAGAAAGGTTCTTTTGTATCATGTCTTATTACCTTGCCACTCCATATTACCCTTAATTATTTTATTCCTTTTATAGTTTAGCTTAAATTATATTTTTTAAAACAAGACTTAATATAAATGAATATGTTATATACTATTAGATTCTATGTATTCCATTATATAATAATATTGTGTATGCTTATATAAGCTATTTATAAATAACAGTATTATTTAAGATAATAATATAAAATAAGTTTCAATTATATAAACAATTTCAATTTTATATTTTTTACAATATTAATAATACTATTGTTAAAATATTAAATGTCATAATAATGAAAGTATAAAGTTTATAAAGAAGTCTATACACATTATTCATTCAAAAGTTGTCTTGAAGAGATAATTATTTTGCATATACCCTAAAAAACACGCGATTATACGTAATAATTGATTAATATTATAATTTTTTATATCTATAGAGTAATAAACCAATATTGTATTTTATTATCTAACATTTTTATTATCAGTTTTACATTAGAGTAATCTATAAAGCAATATTTAACTTATACTAAACCAGACTTTCATCCATATATCGATCTCTATCGTTACATATAAATAAACAATATTTTAGCCTTAATAAAAACTGACACAAGGAATGACTTATATGCGCTCATTCCATCTTCAAAATTATAGCCCCTGTTCTAGAGTAATCACTCATCATCGTTTTTTGTTTCGATTATTCTTGAATAACTCTTTATTTTTTATCAATTTTTTCATAAAATGATTGATATAATGAACTTTCATAAGGCTATCATCTATTCTATTATCAAATGTAAAATACTCAAACAGCATCTATTTGATAATCGCTTAAAATTATGATGTTGTTTTTTGTTCATTTAGCTCTGTAAATCATATGGAGTTATCTTATCTAGAGCATATATCATGAAGATAATTTTTTACCTCAAAATTCTCTGTATTTGCGCTTTTTTATTATTTAAATGAAAATATTGATGATATCATCAATAAAGTGAACTACCGACTAAAGTCATCAAAATAAGTGGAGTCCCCTCTTTTTAAAATACTCTCCAACACATATGTGAAAGAATAAAAGCCCTATTTTTAAAATAAGGCTTTTAAATTGATTGATCCTACAGTACATTAAAATTTGTATGCGACCCCAACACGGAAATCATTCGTTTTATAACGCATTTCAACTTTGTCATGTACAAATTTCTTCTTACCAAAATCCGAGTACCGATACTCTGCACGCATCATAATATGATCGGTCATGGCAAAATCAACCCCACCTCCAATGGTATAGCCAACCATTGTCTTTTTTTCATCTTGCAAAAATTCAGCAAAATCAATGTCCCGATTTTTTACACTCGCATCGTTTTTTACACTCGCATCGTCTGCACTTGCAAAAATATTTTGAATCTGCGTATAAGCAACACCTCCTGCAACATACGGCATCATGCGATCAACAGAAAAACCCATTTTTACCCGTGTCGCACCAAACCATTTTTGTTTTAAAGTATGCTTTACTTTTTTTAATTCTATAGTCGAAACGCCTTCGTCCCTTACTGAGTAACTCGGCCCCTCTCCCCCTCCAAAAGCCACTCTTTTTAACTTTGCTTCTGGTGCTTTTACTTCCGGTGGCTCTATATCTGATGAACTGATCTCTTTTGTATCCTTTTTATCGGACCACATAATGTCTGTATCAATACCTAGAATAAAACCACCATCGATATCAATATTGGAACCTGCGTAAATACCTCCAATAAAACCGGAGAGCTTAGGTAAAAACTCTTGTTGAATCGGAATCCATTTCTTTGTAGCCTCATCTGCTAAATAACTTGCACTTGTTTTACTTGAAAAACTACCAATTTGCCCTCCAAGATAAAATCCTGTCCAAGAAAAAGTAGGGGTAACAATAACAGGAGTCGGCTTTTCTGATATCTCTGATATAGAAGTATCCGCTGCCTGTACTACAGAAACTAAAGTTAAAGAAAGAATAGATGTTGTTATTAAGTATTTTATAGTCATAATTGCTCCATAAAAGCTAATTAATACATAATTAACAGAATATTTCATATTTTTATTAAAAAATCTATAGTAAAAATTATAAAAATGTATAAAAAATAAAATCTATATTTTAAAATAATAAAAATACCTCATAAATATTGTTATAATAAGTGATTAAAATTTCTATACCTTGCCTTTACTTCATATCATTAATCAGTATCATGGCAGACGTTTATACTGCATCTTAAAAAAGAAATAAAAATTTCTCATACCCTTCATAAGAAGGAATTTTTAGCTTATTTTTCTCAACATAGTGCTATTACCAATACTATAAAAATACATATCGATAATTTTATAATATTCCATCTAAATTTATGAAGTAAAGACGTTCTTCTTTATTATCTAATGATAAGAACTTGAATATTCTTATTTAGATAAGTTGTCTATATTGATATAATCAATATATTATACGCAATATTCTCCCATAGGATAAATACAATTATGGCTTAAAATTTTAAATGAAAGTAATATCTAGAATTAATTCATATGTTAAAATCATTTTGAATAACTATTCATCATAAGTTTTTCTACAAAACCGAAGTAAATACAAAAAAATAAACAACATATATATAAAATACATATAATCACGATTACAAATCGTTATTACAATAGTATAATAACTTTATAATCATAATATTAAAAAACGTAGGTAAAAAATATAATCAATATTTAACTAAAAATTTATATTTTAGCTCATAATAACATACAGTTTTTTGTAAGCTATACTCAAAATTTCATGACATGTTTAAAAATTGAACATACCGATTGCCTCGTTTCCTCAATTAATTGTTCAACACGAGGTAAATCAGGCTCTCCAACGCTATTAAACAAAAGATCGCTTAATCTAGGTGGCATATCATGAGGGTTGAGAGAATGATTTAAACACAATCGTATAACTTGGCTCAAATTCGTGTAGAGACTACAGGCACGATGTAAATCAGCGACTAACGACTGATTAAGAAAACGACTTGGTAATCGAGACAAAATATCTGCAGTCGTTGCTCCAATTTGAAACTCAGTTACATGTGTAATAAGCGCAAATTGAGCGATAAACTCCAAATCCACAATCCCCCCAAGCGTTGTTTTCAAATCCCATCGATTTTCCGGTGGTTTTTCTTTTTCAATCAAAGAACGCATTTCACATACTTCTTTTGCAACACACTTTTTATCACGAGGCAAAGCAATAATGGTACAAATTTCATTTTCTAATTTTTGCAAAAAATCGGGATCTCCAGTAATACCTCGCGCCCGTGTTAAAGCAAGATATTCCCATATCCATGCTTCCTTGTGATAATAGTTTCTTAAAAACTGAAAAGAAATAGCAACAGGCCCCTTATTGCCTAACGGCCGTAACCTTAAATCAACGGCATAAAGAACACCTTGACTTGTAAGAGTAGATAGAGCAGCAACCAAACGCTGTGTCAAACGCGTATAATACTGAGAGGGATAGAGAGGCTTTTCTCCATCCGATATTTCCGCATCCTCATCATGTTCATACAGTAAAATAAGATCAACATCTGAACCAGCCGTTAACTCATGGCTTCCAAGTTTCCCCATTCCCAATATACCAACACGCCCCCCTTTAATATTACCATGAAGACGGGAAAATTCCGTTTGAACCGTAGCAAATGTTTTTGTAATCATAAGATCAGCAAGTGCAGTAAAGGCAAAACCTGCTCTTTCACCTGTAATTGCACCATTCAAAATCCGAATACCAATCAAAAATCGTTGTTCATCAGCAAAAACTCTTAAGTTATCAAGAATTTCTTCATAAGAGGAAACACCTTCAAGAAAATATTCAAGCCGTTTTTCTAAATAAGCTTTTGTTGGCAATTCTGAAAAAATTTCTGGATCTAACATCCCATCAAAAACATGGGGTTTACGCGCAATAATTTCTGCAAGACGCGGAGCTGCCCCCATGATAAGAACCAACATATCCAAAAGAGAAGGATTAGACTGTAAAAGGCTAAAAAGCTGAATTCCTGAAGGCAACCCCTGTAAAAAACAATCAAAACACAACATAACTTCATCAGCACGTTTTGTTGCACCAAAAGCTTTCAAAAGTGCCGGAGTTAATTCTGTTAATCTTTCACGAGCCTCCGCAGATTGAGTCACTTTATAACGCCCACAATGAAGTGTGCGCATAATACGGCAAATATCACTTGCTCTTTCAAAACCCAGACGGTTGAGCGTTATCAATGTCTCCGGATCATCTTCTTCACCGGTAAAAACTAAATTGCCAATTTCTAAACCAAGCTCTTGCTCGTTTTCAAATAACGCTGCATAGTGCTTCTCAACAACCTTAAGCGTTTTTAATAAATCTTGTATAAACCTATCCGTTTCTTGATACCCCATCAAATATGCAACACTTGTAAATTGAGAAACATGATTAGGAAGAAGGTGTGTTTGTTGATCTGCAAGCATCTGGATACGATGTTCTACATTTCGTAAAAAAGCATAACTTTCTATCAGACTATCTCGCGTTTTCTCGCTAATCCAACCAAGTGCCTGCAATTCTTTTAGCATTGCAACTGTCTGACGCCCACGTAATTGGGGAAAGCGTCCCCCAGCAATAAGCTGTTGTGTCTGCACAAAAAACTCAATCTCACGAATACCACCACGCCCTAATTTGACATTATGACCATAAGCAGAAGTCTGACCATAATTTTTATGCGCATGGATTTGACGTTTAATCGAATGGATATCTGCAATAGCAGCATAATCTAAATATTTTCGCCACACATAAGGAAAAAGTTCTTTTAGAAAATTAAACCCTGCCTTTTTATCACCGGCGACTGGACGTGCCTTAATCATAGCAGCACGCTCCCAATTTTGTCCACGCCCTTCGTAATAACGCAGTGCAGCCCTTGCTGGTAAAGCCAAAGGAGTTGAACTTGGATCTGGTCGAAGCCTAAAATCGAGGCGAAAAACATAACCATCCACCGTTCTTTCTTGAATGATACGAATCAAACGACGAATTATTTTTGAAAATATATCGACACTCTCAGAAAGATTACAAATATGAGGTGAGGTTTCATCAATGAAAACAATAAGGTCAATATCAGAGGAATAATTTAGTTCTCCTGCCCCTAATTTTCCCATTCCTAAAATGATTAAACCACAATCCTTTTCCGGATCATCACGGTTTAACAAATTTATCTTACCGTGATCATGTGCTTCTCTTAAAAGAAAATGTAAAGCAACACTTAATGCGACTTCTCCCAAACGTGTCAACCAAGTGCATGAAACTTCATATGTAAAAACACCACTCAAATCAGCTAAAGCAATGAGAACATGTGCTTCCCGTTTTTTACGCCTTAAAACAGCCATTAATGCCGTTTCATTCATGCTCTCATTCTTTTTAAGAACGGCAATATCATCTATGATTTCACGCAACCTTGTTTCTATATCAACATGCAACAAAGGACTAAGATAGGATGGATTAGCAATTAAAGTTTCCCGCAGAAAAGGAGATAAAGTCATAATCGCGCTTATAAACTCAATCTGCTTTCCCTTCTCTAAAATAAAGGAAACAAGCGGTTCTAAATTTTCTTTCTTCGCTTGTTCTTGGAAGTCTTTTAACCATTGAGAACCGCTTTCATCAAGAGAGCATAAAGGAAGAAACTTTGTTTTTAAAAAAGCACTTTTCATTTATACTCCCCTGAAAACATTTCAGATTTTATCATTTTATACTTCAAGGAAAAATAACCATAGCGATCAAAATCACACAATGAAGCAAAGGACTTTAAGGAAACAATAAAACAGCTCTAAGCCCTGGATTTTCATCTTCAAGCAATAACTCACCTCCATGAAGCTTCATAACAGCTTTTGTTATGCTCAAACCAATACCAAAACCAGGCTGTGTACGGCTTTCTTCAAGGCGAAAGAAGCGCTCTGTTACTTTTTCACGTTTATCCGCTGCAATTCCTGGACCATTATCGCTAACGACCACTAATAAATGTTCACCACGATATTCCATCGACAAGCAAACCTTGGCTTTTCTTCCATCTTTAGGTGCATATTTAATCGCATTATCAATCAGATTAAAAATGGATTGTGCAATAAGCTCACGATTTAACTTCAATTCTTTATCAAATGTATCTCCCAATCGAAGTAAAACACCCGATTCTTCAGCAAAAGGCTCATACAATTCAACAGCATCTTCAAGGATCAGTTTCACATTCATAGGCTCAAGATGTTCAATTGCACTACTCGCTTCAATGCGTGAAATCATTAAAATTGCATTAAACGTACGAATAAGTTGGTCAGATTCACCAATAATCCCCTCAAGGGCCTGACGATATTCAAACTTTGTTTTTTGCCCAGAGAGCGCTTCTTCAGCACAATTTCTAAGACGTGTTAGCGGTGTTTTCAAATCATGAGCAATGTTATCAGATACTTGACGCAAACCAATATTTAATTCTTCAATACGATCTAACATCACATTAAGATTAGCAGATAATCGATCAAACTCATCGCCTACCCCAGAAACAGGTAAACGTCCACTGAAATCGCCATCCATTAAACGTTGTGATGCAGCGGTAACGTGATCAATTCTTTGCAACGCACGCCTACCGACAAAAAACCATATGAGTAAAGCTCCGCCAACCATTGCCGCAAGAGCAATCATGACGGCTTTACGGACAACGGTTGCAAAACGTTCTGGTTCATCCAAATCCCGCCCAATAAGGACCTTCATAGCATTGGGTAAATTAAAAACAATTGCCAACGCACGATGCTCGCTTGTTTTTCCATGTTCTCCAAAACGAGAATATAAAAATGAATTTGCAATAAAACCGTTATGATTCAAAAGACCTAGTTCAATGCGCGCAACATTGCCTGCTAAAACTCGTCCCATAGGATCAGTAACAAGATAAAGAAAAGCACCTGGTTGTCGTGAACGATAATCAATAGTCCGTATCAATAAAGGAAGACCACCATAACTATAAGCATTTTCGATATATTTTAACTCTTCATACAAAGCTTGCTCGGTTTGCTTCGTTAACAACGAAACAGAAAAAGCTGTCATATAAATAGAAAGCCCCATTGCCACAAGACCAAACAATAAAATATAAAGTGCTGAAAGTCTGAACGCAGTTGTGCGTATTATATTGATAAGACGATTCATTTTTGATTTTCTGGCGCTTTCAACATATACCCAGCTCCACGCACGGTATGAAGAAGTGGAACGTCAAAATCTTTTTCAATTTTTGCTCTCAAACGAGATATATGAACATCAATAACATTGGTTTGCGGATCAAAATGATAGTCCCAAACATTTTCCAAAAGCATTGTACGCGTTACCACCTGACCAGCATATCGCATCAAATATTCAAGTAAACGAAACTCCCGCGGCTGCAAGATGATATTCTTTTCTCCCCGTTTCACTGTATGCGCTAACCGATCAAGTTCAAGATTTCCTACGCAATAAACTGTTTCTGCCTCCTTAGGATTTTTACGCCGCTGCAACACTTCAACACGAGCGAGAAGCTCAGAAAAAGCATAAGGCTTTGTCAAATAATCATCCCCTCCTGCACGCAAACCTGTCACACGATCATTCACTTGCCCTAATGCTGAAAGGATAAGAACCGGTGTTTCATTGCCTTTAGCACGCAATTCAGAAATAATAGAAAGACCATCACGATGCAAAAGCATCCGATCAACAACCATAACATCATAATTTTCTGTATCGGCTAAAAGATACCCAGTATCCCCATCATAGGCAACATCAACTAAATGCCCTGCCTCTAAAAAAGCCTTTTCGAGATAGCGTCCTGTTTCATGATCATCTTCAATAACAAGTATCTTCATAAAACGCATCTCCGTTCTCTTATACAATCGCTTTATCTGTGAGGTAAAAGTTTAAACAACCTCTACCTCACCATCAACCAAATATTATTTTTTTAAAATCGGAAGAGCGACAAAACGATTTTGTCCATTTGTGCGTATTTGTAGAAGAATAACCTTTCGTCCAAGTTTTTGAGCACTCTTGATTGTGTCTGTAACATCCGACACCTTTTTAACAGATTTATTATTAACTGTCACAATCACATCACCAGGACGGATTCCCTTATCTGCAGCATCTGAATCGGAATCAACATCTGTGACAACCAACCCTAAACCATCCTCAGAAGGCGCAACAATCAGACCATAATCTTCCAATGTTTCGTCTATACCACCCCGTTCAATTGAAGATTTCGCGCCCTCTTTCTTAGACTCATTTTCAGGCATTGCATCAAGCTTAACCTTTACACTTTCCTCTTTACCAGATCTCCAAACACCCAACGTCACCGTTTCACCCGGCTTAATATTTGCAATACGCTTTGCCAAGTCACGAGAATCATTAATCTTTTCACTATTAACTGAAATAATCACATCACCTGTCTTGAGACCTGCTTTTTCCGCGGGCCCCTTTGAAGCATCAGCAATTAAAGCCCCCTTAGCTTCTTTCAAACCAATTGCATCAGAAATTTCTTGTGTTACAGGTTGAATGACAACACCAAGCCAGCCACGTTGTACTGAGCCTTTTTCAATAAGCTGTTGCACAACCTGTTTTGCTGTTGCGGCCGGAATAGCAAAAGCAATCCCCACATTTCCGCCAGAAGGAGAAAAAATTGCCGTATTCACTCCTACAACTTTTCCATTCAAATCAAAAGTTGGACCACCGGAGTTTCCCCTATTAACAGCCGCATCAATCTGAATAAAGTCATCATAAACACCTGTACCGATGTCGCGTCCACGTGCAGAAACAATCCCTGCTGTTACAGTACCACCAAGACCAAAGGGATTACCAATAGCAACAACCCAATCACCAACACGAAGTTTTGAATCATCACCAAAATCAACATACGAAAATTTTCTCTTGTCATTTACTTTCAACACTGCAAGGTCTGTCCGTGGATCTGTTCCAATAAGCTTTGCACTCAATTCTGTACCATCATCAAGAACAACCGAATAACTTGTACCACCAGAAATCACATGATCATTGGTGACAATATAACCATCAGATGAAGTAAAAAAACCTGATCCAAAAGCCACCGGACGGAGCCTATTGGCATGGGGTGAAAATTTATTTTTAGGTTTATCAAAATCAAAAAATTCTTTAAAAAGCCTTTTCATAGGATGTTGATCCGGTAATTGATCAATCCCCGGACCACTAAAGAAATCACTAAAGAACCAATTTTCTCTCTTTTTACTGCTTTTTACTTGCACCGAAACAACTGCGGATTTTACTTGAGAAACAAGGTCAGCAAATCCCTGCTGTTGCATAAATGAACTAAATACAGAATTTGCCTGAGCCGTTGTCGTCCACAAACTTGCTCCACACCCACCAAAAAACACTGCACTTTCCAACATAGCAGACATACCCACTGCAACGAATGTTTTAAAGAAAGTTTTTTTTACCATTTGATATATGCTCCTATTCAATCACATTTCATCCAGACTATAACATATTATAAAGTAACAGACCTTACCGTTTTCTGTCTAAATTGTTAAAGTTTTGTAAGGTTAATCACCCAACAAAACACCATGATTAATAAGGTTGACAGACCTAATTTCAAGGACCTCAGTTTTTTACGTCATACCTCTTCAAGCAACGGTGCTGCTAAT
The DNA here is from genome assembly GCF_040545155.1 of Bartonella silvatica. Classification (NCBI taxonomy): domain Bacteria; kingdom Pseudomonadati; phylum Pseudomonadota; class Alphaproteobacteria; order Hyphomicrobiales; family Bartonellaceae; genus Bartonella; species Bartonella silvatica. Next base: position 137,155 of record NZ_JBEPLI010000002.1, on the reverse strand, counting down.
TACCACCCCTTATCATATTCAAAATGGTTGTTTTTTTCATGCTTGTGTCGTTTAATTCGAAAAAATATGAAGCTTGCACCAACAACGAGAATGATCAAAGGCGAAAACCATAAAAACCAAGTTGTTTTATTGAATAGTGGTTTCAAGAGAATGAATTCACCATATCGCTCAACAAGAAAATCAATAACTTGTTTATCGGTATCACCCATTTTTAACCTTTCCCTAATCAAAAGGCGTAAATCATGCGCTAGGGGGGCATCTGAATCATCAATTGATTGACTTTGGCACACCGGACAACGTAAATATGATGAAATGTTTCGTGCCCGCGTTTCAAGAGCTGTATCACTGAGCATTTCATCTGGCTCTACCGCTATCGCTAACGGCAAAGGAAAAGCCTCGATTAAAAATAACAAAGCCCAAAACAATATATTTTTCATCTCAATGCCTTTTCAGAAAGTTTGAGGCAAAAAGTACCCTTCTGCTATGTCTCTCAATGTGGAACCGATATCCCAAAAGGGAAAAACATCCCCCCATAGCCATCATCAAGGCTCCTAACCAAACACATATTATGTAAGGCTTCCACCATATATGTAAAACAAGTCCTCGTATATCTATACGTCCTGGTGCAATATATAACTGAGATAAGCCATGCGTTTTAATACCGACTTCTGTTGTTAACGTATTTTGACTTGAATAAAACCGCTTTGATGCTGTGACACGATACATAACGTTTTTATCTTCATATATTGTGAAATAAAATCTCGTTTCAGAATAATTTGGACCAGCACCATCGCGTATTTCATCCAAATGGAGAGTTTTTCCCGCTATCGTTACCATATCTCCTATACGCATGGTGAGAATACGCTCTTGCCCAAAAGTTGCCCCACAGACAATACCAAATAATGTAATGCCTACTCCCATATGAGCCATTGCCGTACCAAAAACAGACCATGGTAACCCAATAAATCTTTGAATCCGCCGCCTAAAAGCAATTTTTTTGTGTCCACTCTTTTCCCAAAGATCAGCTAAACTGCCAAAGAAAACAAAAACCGAAACCCCAATGCCCAAAATGGCAAAAATATTACGCACAGATACCACGTAAAATGTGATAAAACAGACCGCACAAACCAACACAAGAACAAATCCTAGCCGTTCAATAACGGCTAGAAAATCACCCTGCTTCCACGCTATCATGGGTCCCAATGGAACCAATAACAACAATAGTACCATTAAAGGTCCACAGGTAAGATTAAAAAAAGCGGCACCGACAGAGATTTTTTGCCCTGTAAATGTCTCGATCAAATAAGGATAAAGAGTCCCAATCAATACCGTTGCTGTTATTGTTGTGAGTAATAAATTATTTAAAATAATAAAACTTTCACGTGAAATTGGCTGAAATAATTTGCCTGTTTGAAAAGCAGGAGTGCGCAAAGCAAAAAGCAAAAAAGCTCCTCCTGTGAAGAAGAATAAAAGTGCAAGAATTGCTCGTCCGCGCGCTGGATCAACAGCAAAACTATGAACCGATATCAAAAGACCAGAACGAACAAGAAAAGTCCCCATAAGAGAAAGAGAAAAAGTCAGAATAGCTAAAAATAAAGTCCAGCTTTTTAATGTCTCTCGCTTTTCAAGAACAAGTGCAGAATGCAAAAAAGCCGTTCCCGAAAGCCAAGGCATAAAAGAAACATTTTCAACGGGATCCCAAAACCAATAGCCACCCCATCCTAACTCATAATAAGCCCAATAGGATCCAACCATAATACCCAATGTCAAAAAACACCAAGAAAGTAGAAGCCAAGGACGAACCCAATACGCCCAAAGTCTATCAACATGCCCTACAATCAATGCAGCGATTGCAAAAGAAAAACAAAGTGAAAAACCAACATAACCTAAATAAAGAAGTGGTGGATGAATTGCTAATGCCATGTCCTGTAAAAGGGGATTAAGATCTTTTCCCTGCAATGCCGGTGGATTAACACGCAAAAATGGGTTGGACATAAAAAGAATAAATAAAAGAAAAGCGCTTGTAATCCAACTTTGGCAACTTAAAATAAGTGCCTTAAACTGTCCCGGTAAGTTTTGGCCAAACAATGCCATCAATGTACTAAAAAAAGCAAGACTTAAGACCCATAACAGCATAGACCCTTCATGATTGCCCCAAACACCAGTAATTTTATACAGCATCGGTTTTTCTGAATGAGAGTTTTCAACAACATTCAAAACCGAAAAGTCAGATACAACATAAGCATGAACGATAATCAAAAAAGATAAGAATAATAATATAAAATTAATATATGTGAGAGGAACAACTGTTTGCATTAACGATTGCTCTCTCCGTAAAAAACCGAAAACAGGTAAAAAAGCCGCTAATAAACTCACGGAAAAAGCTGCAGATAAAAAAATATGACCCAGTTCTACAAGCACAATTGCGTTATTTCTCCAAATCATGATGTTTGTTCAAACGATCAGCTGTTTCTTTAGACATATAGGTCTCATCATGTTTCGCTAAAATACGTGTAGCTATAAAAAGACCTTGTTTATCGAAATATCCTTCTACAATAACTCCCTGACCTGCACGAAAAAGATCTGGTAAGACACCACGATAAATCACTTTTTCATGTTTTTTGTTATCCGTTACAAAAAAAATAACCCCCATTTCTCCGATATATTCAACTGTTCCTTTTTCAACAAAACCACCTAAACGCAAAGGACGTCCCGTTAAAATATCCTCTCTTGTAATTTCAGAAGGCATCCGAAAAAAACTGATTGCATGACGCATTGCATACATAATAAGGCTTATTGCAATTGCTATAATGAAAAAACACCATATAACGATCAACAGCCGCTTTTTTCTTCTCTGCTTTGAAATGACTCTCAATGAAGGAGGATTATAGAGTGATTGTTTCTTCATAGACACTCGATAGAAGCTCTCTTATAAATTGTGGTATATAAATATTTATTATTCACATCCCTTCCCCTTCAAAAAGCTTGGCATATCTCGCATAAGGGTGCAACTTTTTATCTAATATTTTAGCCACTCTCCAATACCACTTTTTATTTAATAATCTAAATTGGCTAAAATCACTTTTCTTAAGATTCTAATCGGATGCATCACGTAACTGAGTGATCATGGTTTCAATACGTGATCGTCCTGTAAAGTTCTCCGGCATTATATCAAGAAAGTTTTTTAAAAACTGTATTGCCTTCCTAGTCTCTCCCGCCTGATGAAACGCTTCAGCGAGTAATAAACGAGGATAAAAATCATTGGGTGCTAAATCGACAGCTTTCTGAAAAGCATTTTGTGCTTCTTGTGTTATCATCCCCTCCTCATAACCAATCAGTGCCAACCCATATCCGACAAGCCTTGGAGCTGTTTCTCCATTTAAACGCAATGCATCTAAATACACGTTCACAGCATCCTGAAAATAGCCTTCTTCAAGATATCCTACTGCCAGTGCATCCGCTAACTTTCCATCATAAGGTGAACGAAAAAAAAGCACTTGCAAACGAACAAGCTGTTCACGTTTACTGAGCATCTTTGGATTCTTATCCATTAATTCGCTAAAAAAATAGCTTTTAACTTCTGGACTGCCTGTCACACCATAAATACTCCAAGTCATAAGAGGGACAAACAAAATACTTAAAGCTTTTAAAATATGCCTACTTTTATAATGCTTGTATGTCTCATCCCACCCAGTCGCATACATACAACTCCTATGATCACAAATAGTATGAGCTTTCCAATTTTTTTCTGCTCCATAGTTACAGAGCGAAAGAAAGAGAATACGCACCAGAAAAATGAAAAAAAATATTACCAAAATCAAAAATAGCATATCATTTTCATATCAATATGGACATCAAAAAACACAGCTCATTTACTCTTTTCTCGAAAACAAGAAAACCCTATTCTCGTCACAGACAGTTCTATAAAATTTATCATTCATCTTCCTATAGCTAACACAAGAATAAAAACTTTACTTCCATCTTTCAATTAACCTAAAATATATATCTCTACCAAAATGTTGAAACAACCATGACCTTCTATAGTGTGTAAAAATACCGCCAAATGCTTACAAGTTTCAAAAAATATGTCTAAAAAAGAGAGCGATTGGTCTTAGAATAAGAAATTACAGCGCCTTTACTATATTTTTATCAAATCTTTCTGCGTGCAACACAACCTTTTTAAAAATGTACTATCTTTAATCGCTTCATGTCTCTCATATAAAACAGTACGTCGTAGTGTTGTAAATTTCTACACTTATTAAAAAAAACATCCCATCATGATTCCCAAGCTATTCCACGACATTCCCTATAAATAATAGACCGTAAAAATCATTAAGTACCGCCCTTACTTATGCAAGACACAAATCAGCGTCATTATGACATTTTCTAACTTATCGTATTACCCTAATTCTTACAATGAAACAGCCTCATAAGAAGTATTTTGAGCTTTTTCTAAAACATTTTTACCTCACATGCCATCCCGTCTGTAGTGTGTAAGAAAACAATTTTATTGGCTACAATATAAATAAAACTTCTAATATCTTTAGATAGCACTCAACGTAAAACATGATAACTTATTATAAATCAGTTTATTATTCTAAGAGATATCATCTTTCCATTAACGAGCTCAGCATCAAAAATCATTGCCCTTTTTTCGAAATATGCATCAAAATACCTCATAAATATCCCTTTAATAAGCATAATCTTCATATCTTGAAGTGTATAATGAATACACGCATTTTTTACATATTTTCTCAATTAGATAGTAAGAGTAATCTCTTTTCATGATAAAATTGCCTTAACAAAGCGCATTAAGTTATCAACGATAAACTTAATCTTAGAAAAGATCGAAACTCAAAGATTTTTATAAAGTTGTGCACTTTATCTTGGCAAGATAATTTTTGCACATACCCCACCCAATTTAGAACGCGATAAAAAAAGATCTCCACCATATTCGTGAACCGTATCTGAAACAATCGCTAACCCTAAACCTGTTCCCGGCTTACTTTCATCAAACCGGCGCCCTCTTTTTAATGCTTCAGCAATTTTATCCTCTGTTAAACCAGGTCCATCATCTTCTATAAAAATACTAAAAAATCCTGTCTTTTTAAGAGATGCATCTAAATCACAAGAAATGAGAACTTTTGTACGTGCCCATTGAGCAGCATTTTCAATCAAATTCCCTAAAGCTTCCTCTAAATCTTCTCTCTCGCCAGAAAAAATAATATCATCAACATTCATAGCAAATTGAAACTGCTTTTCAGGGGTCAACTTTTGCATAACGCGGACTAAACGCTCAACCACTTTGCGAACAGATGTATGATAAACGACACTATCGCGTTGTGCTGCAATCCGCGCACGTTGAAGATAATGATTGATTTGAGCTTGCATTGTTTGTGTTTGCTCTTTTAATAAAAGAGCCTGTTCTCCATACATTTTATCAACCTCATTTATAATGACTGACAAGGGAGTCTTTAATGAATGAGCAAGATTACCAACCTGTGTGCGAAACCGTTCAATAATACGCTGATTATTATTGATAAGAGCATTCATTTCTTGTGCTAGCGGCATAACCTCACTTACCAAATCGGTCTTCACGTAATGAACTCTGCCTTCTCGAATGTCATTCAATGCGCGTCGAATAAGCTTCAAGGGTTGAAAACTAAAGAAAATGATAGCAATATTAACCAGAACACTCCCTACACCAAAACTCCAAAGAAAAATTTGTAAAGTCTGTGTAAATTCCCGCACTTGTGCATGTGCTTCATCAATATTTCCAATAAGACGAAACCGTGCAACGTGATTTTGATTATCAAGAACCACATCACTTTCAATCACTTGTAATGCCTGACCACCATTCCCCTTTATCCGATAAGAGCGAAAGAATTTATTATCAAAAGGTATATCGACATCACTTGGTGAAAATATTTTCCCTGTTCCCAATGATGGAGATGTTAATCTTCCTTTTAGATTGTCTGATAGAGCAACAACTTCCCAATACCACCCCGTTGCTGGATCTGAATATCGAATATCATCAATCCCAACACTTTCCTTCAAACGTCCCTCTGGTGACACTGTTACTGTTGCAATAAGACTATAAAGCTGAGTAGAAAGGATACGTTCTAAATTTTGTTCACTTGAGCGCCTATAAAATAAGATACTTACTGCAGAAATTGAGGAAAGAGAAATAACAACCCATAAGGTTGATAAAATTATAACACGTAAACTGAGAGACCGCCTAACGAAAAAAAACAGTCTCTTAAATCCGCCACTCCTTTTTAAAACACTCATTCATCACCCAGTGCTCTCAAGCGATAGCCCATTCCTCGAATAGTCTCAATCAAATCTACCCCGAGCTTTTTACGCAACCGACCGACAAAGACCTCAACCGTATTCGAATCCTTGTCAAAATCCTGATCATAAAGATGTTCAGTGAGCTCCGTCTTTGAAATGACCCTATCACGATGATGCATGAGATATGAAAGAAGTCTAAATTCATAAGATGTTAACTTAATCAGTTGATCATCAACAAAAACACGAGAAGTTTTAGTATCCAACAAAACAGGCCCACAGGATAACGTGCTTGTCGCATGGCCAGAAGCTCGCCGAATTAATGCCCGCAACCGCGCCATCACTTCTTCCAAATGAAATGGCTTCACGACATAATCATCAGCACCTGCATCAATACCACGCACCCTATCAGACCAACGATCCCGTGCTGTTAGGATCAAAACAGGCACACTGTATCCTTCTTGACGCCACTTTTCAACAACGCGAATTCCATCTATATGTGGCAAACCAATATCAAGTATCACAGCATCATAAGATTCTGTGCTCCCTAAAAAATAAGCCTCTTCACCATCAAAAGCACTATCTGAAATATACCCTGCACTCTTTACAGCTTCTGCCAATTGGCGATTGAGATTGCGATCATCTTCAACAATTAAAATACGCATCCAACATCACCCCCCCTAATCAGCAGGCATCAAAACCTCCACACGGCGCAGCTTTTCACCATTACGGGCTGGCACAACAACCACAATCATACACATATCCCGCCCGTCCTGAACAATGGATTTAGAATTTACGAAGACCCCATTCTCTTGCGCAGCAACCTCTTTTCCTACTTTAGCACAGCCAGCGGCTAAAACGGAATCTACCCACCCAAAACTTGCTATTATCAAAAACAAAAAAACGCTCTTCACCATAGATATCCCATTTCATACAAAATGAACCATGTTTTTTGGTTTTTTTCAAAAGTCATGCATAGAAAATAACATATTTCCTTTAAATATAGAGTAACAAGCGAATAATACCCCTAAGTTTAGAAATTTCAAAATAAAATATTTTTCAACAATTGAAAGAGAACTTTTTAAGCATAAAAACTCTATCTATGATAACAAAGTGACTATCATCCTAAAGAAACTCTTTTCTTTTTGCTCTGGCAAAAAACTACTTTCGCTCCATATAGTGATTATAAATTTGTTTGGTTGCATTTTCCTTTGCCATAGACTCTCTTGAAATGTTTCATTTTTTAAAAAAAAAGAAAATACAACGTCATAAGCCATTTCACAGTCCAGCACTCATTGAATTAGATGCACTGTTTGACACGGCACTTTATCGTATTCGCTCAGCCAATAGCTTCTTCTGGAACAAAGCAAAAATTATCTCACAATATTTTCATGTCCAAGGATGGAAACGCTTTATAGTCGAAATTCTTGATGAGACCCTGACATTAGGATTAATTGGCTTTACCATTTTTACCATTATTGGTATTTCCGTTTTTCAATTAACCAAAAAAGATTGGTATCTGTCTAAAAATTTTGCCATTCTTTTTTTAGATCGTTATGGAAACCCTATCGGCCACCGCGGTGCACTACCAGCTGTATCCGTCCCAGTTGAAGAAATGCCTGATTATGTTATTAAAGCTGTTCTCGCGACAGAAGACCGTCGTTTCTTTGATCACTGGGGGATTGACTTACAAGGGCTCACGCGAGCGATCTCACAGAATATGCAAGCCAAGAGTGTAGTTCAAGGTGGCTCAACTCTCACACAACAATTGGCTAAAAATTTGTTCTTAACAAACGAGAGAACCATAACACGCAAAATAAAAGAAGCTTATCTTGCCCTTTGGCTCGAGGCAAACTTCAGCAAAAAACAAATTTTACAGCTTTATCTTGACCGTGCCTATATGGGAGGCAATAATTTTGGAATTGCAGCAGCTGCAAAGTTTTATTTTGGAAAAAACATACGTCATATATCGCTGAGCGAATCTGCTATGTTAGCAGGGCTTTTCAAAGCCCCAACCAAATATGCTCCTCATCGTCACCTATTTTCTGCCCAAACACGCGCTAATGTGGTGCTGGCTAATCTTGTTAACAGCGGCTTTATGACTGAAAGCCAAATTATCAACGCGCATCGTCATCCTGCTAAGGCACTTCCACAAATCAAAAATACTCAACCTAACTATTTTCTAGATTGGGCATTTAATGAAATTAAAAAAATGGGTGACCAACTTCCAAGTCATAATTTAATTATTCAAACAACTCTCGATCCAGACATTCAAAAAGTAGCAGAAGAATCAATCGCATATTACTTACAGCAATATGGTCAACAATACCGTGTTACACAAGCTGCAACTGTCATACTCGACAATAATGGCGCTGTGCGTGCAATTGTTGGAGGCGTAGATTATAACAAAAGCCAATTTAATAGAGCAACACAAGGCGGCAGACAACCTGGCTCTTCATTCAAACCTTATGTTTACGCAGCCGCAATGGAACATGGGCTGTCTCCCTCAACAGTCGTCTTAGATGCTCCCATCAATTGGGGAGGTTGGTCACCTAAAAATAACTCTGGTCGCTATCTTGGTAAAATTGATCTAGCAACAGCTTTGGCTTTTTCCATCAATACCGTACCTGTCTATCTTACCTATCAATATCTTCACCGTGATACGCAACCCATCATAGATCTGATCAAAAATATGGGCATCAACGCACATATCTTATCACACAAAACTATGGTTCTTGGCACATCCAATATGACACCTATGGATCAAGCAACTGGTTTTAATGTCTTTGCCAATGGGGGGATAGCTGGAAATCGCCATGGTTTCACGCAAATACGAACCATAGATGGACATATCGTGTGGGGCTTTGAACATAGCGATCATAAACTCCATCGAGTCCTCAGTGAACAATCAGCTGCTTATATGAACCAAATGATGGTTGGCGTTACAACAAGAGGATCCGGCAAACGTGCAGCTCTACCCATGACGCTTGTTGCTGGAAAAACGGGAACATCACAATCCTATCGCGATGCATGGTTTGTAGGCTTTACAGGTAATTATACTGGAGCCGTATGGATGGGAAATGATGATTTTTCTCCAATGAATCGTGCCTTTGGTGGCGGCGTTCCTGCCATGATATGGCACAGCATCATGCTTTCTGCCCATCAGAATATCATGCTCAAACAACTCTATGGTGTTGAAAATTCTCTCCTTCCTTATCAACCACCCACGCCCCCCTCCCACAATGACTCTGAACTTGTATCTGAAATACGTTATACCCCATCACCTGAAACATTGAATATTATTCGTATGATTAATAGCGATCTGAAAAAAACATCTGCAATCTCCTTGAAGCTAAAAACTATGGAAGCTTTAAAACATTGAACTCGAGAATATTCTATTATGTTTGTTAACATTATGATCTCTTTTTTTATTTTTGCTTTTTCCATTTTATGTGGAACACTCAGCGTCAATTATGTACTCAGTTCCTTTAATCATTTTGGAAGCTTCACAATTGGAGAGTGGAAAGCTTTCCCTCAAATAGGAACATCCAACACGGATCCCTACACGCGCGCGCGTGCTGCCAAACAAGGTGATATTTCAATTGGACGTACAGAAGGTCTCATTTTCCAAATTTGGAAAGATAAAAACGGGCATCCACTACGCCCCCATTGCCGTTATTTACTTAAAGGTCACATCCCTGAAGCTCGTCTTTTTACCCTTTATACAGCTGACAAATCACTCAAACAGTATACTTCATCTAAAGAAATACCTTTCGAACTCTACACCGATAATATAATCTATGAAAGTGATGGCTCATTACGCATCCACATCTCACCAACGCCGCAAACCGGTAATTGGCTTGCAACAATTAGCCAAAAAGAATTCGGGCTCATTCTTACCCTCTATGATACCTCAATCATCTCTGCAACGGCATTGCAAAAACTTACGATGCCATCGGTAGAACAAATTTCATCAGGACAAATAAACTGTGATTAGATTCATTCACGTTGCACTTCTTGCAATCATTGGCACTATTATTGTTCATATTTGCGTTCTATTTCTCATACCCTATTGGACGCAAAATAATATATGGACAGAACTTAAAAAATCAGGTGTCCCTTATCAATTTGTTGATTTAGATGCCCATAACCCTATTCAGCAAACGACTGATCCGCTCTTTCTTCTTAAAGTTTGCAGATTTGACCTTGAAAATGGCCCTGTTCATTTAAGGGCTTTGAAAACAACACAATTTTGGTCACTCGCAGCCTACACACACGACGGAATAATTTTCTACAACCTTAATGACCGAACAGCTCCTCATTCCACACTTAATCTTATCATCGGAAAACCAATACAAATCATAGAGCTTAAGAAATCAAAGTTTAAAAGAAATGCCAATTCAGTTTTAGTCGCTAAAAATCTGGATAAAGGTTTTGCACTCTTACGTGTCTTCGCCCCTTCTTACCTTGCAAAGAAAGAAAGTGAAGCTTTCTTTTTATCTGCAAGCTGTCGCATATTGAATGAATAAAAATATACTGATTGGCAATTGTATAAATGCTTTTTCTCTATAAAAGTGAATAAAACAGATCAAAATGGTTATTTTCAATGTTCATCCAATATCAAAATAAGCAATGCCATTATAACTTTTAAACAACCCCATTTTTTATTGAGATCAAAAATCATTTATCATGATCCCCACAACAATCTCCTATTGAACGATAAACCTAAAAAATACATAAAAATCAGCCTATTCATTATAAATGTGATAGAGAATACAATCTCTATCCGTATAATCATATCATATTCACTAAGAAAACCTCCCGATAAACAGACTTACAGTCACTCTAGAGCTTTCTATCTGGATCTATTTTTATGAGATGACTCTGCTCATAAAATTGAATTTATTATATGATAAACTATAAAAATAGTGATAATTGCTACTCAATAAACAAGCTCAATAATTATTGTAAATTGATGCCTAACAAGCATCCTTGACCTCAAAAATAAGTGCTTTACTTTTGTTGTATAACGAGGAGCTTCTTTTAAGAAGAAAATCTGAAAAAAGCTGTCTTAGAGAACACATTTGAGAGGAAAAAGTTGATGAGAAAACAATATGCTCGTTTAATCTCAAGGGCAGCAGTGTGGTCCCCTCGTTTTGGCGGATTAGCATTTTTGATTTTATTATTTTCAATAATTTTGCAACGCTTTTCTGTAATTAATGTTGTAGATTTCATCATTTTAATAATCATTTCGTCCTGCTGTGTTGCCATTTCTCTTTTTTTCGCACTCAAAGCACTCTATAATTTGTGGGTATATGGTGCTCTGGGTGGAATGAAAGCTTTAAAAGGCATTATTTATTCGTTAATCACTGCCACACCATTATTGTTCTTTTGGGGAAAATGGTTTTCTTTACCCGCTCTTCATGATGTTTCTACTGATACCAAAAGACCACCAGCTTTTTTTCGCACAATACGTCCCCATGATGCTTTACCGCTTAAGAGTGTTTTGATGACGCAATCAACATTACAAATGTCAGTATGGCCGGAAATGTCAGGTCGTCGTTATGATGGTTCACCTGAACTTATTCGTGATTCAGTTCTCAATGTTTTAGCGGCTTATGGTTGGCCTGTTGTCGCTCAAAGAGAATTTAAAAATGAAGAAAATGAGATTTATATTGAAACGATAGCAAAAACGTTTTACCTCGGCTTTATTTCAGACATTGTGATACGCTTAACTGATGAAGGTGAAACAACTTTCGTTGATATGCGTTCTGCTTCCCGCTATTTATCAAGAGATTTAGGGTCTAATGCTGCATTTATTATTGATTTTATGGAAGCACTGGATACAGAAGTTTCTTCCCTCCCTCTTCCGCAAGATGATGAATAACAATCAAGAGAGATAATGTATTTTATTTCATAAAAATTGCTTATTGCTCAAAAACTATACACCAACAATTCTCATCCCCGAGTTAACAACTTCTTAACACATAGGGTGTAATGAAATATTGTACTAGAGCTTATATAGCATAAAAATTAATTTTACTTGCATTCTTATTTTTAAAATCCTCTCCATAAGCTGAGGAGCTATAGCATCAAGTAAAAAATTCTCTACAGTTTTGTTTTTTTATAATAAAAGTAAAACTCAACCCAAAGAAATGATAAAAAATACTTTATAATTTTGAGCACTTTTTATGGATCGATAACAATAAAACAATCTTTACACAAAATATAATAATCTAAAAACGACTCACTCATGAAGCAATGAAAAAGCTTAAAAAACAAAAAATAGAACTCTTGATGCTAATGCTGATATTAAAGACACAATCTCACTGCAATCAGTAAACATTTTTAAAGATATGTAATTTTACAAATAATATATTAACAATTAAAATAGTTTAATATTTCATTTAATACACTATTAAATAACTTAAATATTATAGAATACACTCATAAAAAATATAATAAAAATTATTATCAATACAAAACTTATTACAAATAATAATATATTTTTCTTATATTCTGTTGTATTATAATTTTTATATTTATTTTTACAAAATAAATAATATATAATTGTAATTACACTTATTATTAAAAGTAAAAAATTTACAATAAAATTAATAAAATCTCTCCATATTAACAATAATTACCAAAATAACTAGTAAAAAATATATTATTTTATTAAATAATAATATTATTTACAATAATATCAAAATATGAAATGTTAAAATTTGTTTTTATGAGCAAAATCATAAAATTAAATAACTCATTTATCTTAAAAATTTGTCCCCTCCTCTTAGTTTACGAAAACCACCAAGAAATATATTTATTATGTTATTAACTTAGTCTTGTTTCTACTGTTTTACGCTTACTTGGCTTTGTAAACTCCTTTATTTTTCAAGCGATTATTAACCGTATGCTTCCATTCCAGCGCATTGAAAGTCTCTATGCTATTGTTATCCTTATGATTGCTATCATGCTGTTTAGCACAGCTCTTAGTGCTCTCTCAGGTTACCTAGGAGCTTATTGAATCAATCGGCTTACACTGGAATTTGGGAGTTGCATTTATAACCATCTTTTAAGTCTTTCCTTGCCTGTTTTGCGCCATTGGCAAGTGGGCGAGTTGTTTACGCATACTAGAGAAGTTGATATAATTCGCGGTTTTTTAACGGGAACCATTGCAACAACCGTACTGAACGTTCTCTTCGTCATTATTTACCTCACCGCACTCTTTTCCATCAGTCCACAACTCACCTTCATTGTTCTCATTATTTTACCATTACAAATGAGCTCTTTAGCATTGGTCATCCCCTTTTTGCGCCGCCAATTACGCCATGCTTTCACCCTACGAGCAGCCCATCAATCACGCCTTATTGAAAGTTTTACCAATCTTGAAGCCATCAAAGCACATGTAAAGGAGCCAGCCCATACAATACGTATGCAAGAAACTTTAGCGCGCAGTCTCAATCAAAGCCTCACAACCAGTAAATTTCATCTCTTAAGTGGAGCTTTAAGCCATATTTTTGGCGATCTTTTCACCATTTTTATTATCTTTTTTGGTACTCAAGCAGTACTGCAAAATCAGATCACGCTCGGGCAACTTATTGCCTTTCATCTCCTTGCCAGCAATGTTTCTGGTCCTATCTTAAGCCTTGCATCCTTATGGGAAGAATGGCAACACCTAAAAATCTCTCGCCTTCGTTTGGGTGATATTCTTAACTCTCCATCGGAATGGAAAGAAAAAAGCCCCCTCTTCAACTCACCGAAGTTCTCCATCTTGAAGCAAAGGATATCTGTTTTTTTATGGAGAAAAATCAATTATCAACCATTTTGATCTCTATTTGCAACCGGATCAGCCTATTATGTTGCTTGGTCCTTCGAGTTGTGGAAAGTCAACTCTTGCCAAACTCCTTTGTAGTCTCTACCCTCCGACAAGTGGGCAGATATTGATTAACAACCAATCTCCACAGAATTTTGATATCCGCAGCGTGCGTGAAACAATCGCATATTTTCCCCAAAGCCCCTGCCTTTTTTCCGGAACCATCCTTGAAAATATGCTTCTTGCCAAACCAGATGCGACCAAAGATGAAATCAACGATGCACTTCATGCGAGTGCCTGTTGTGATCTCATTGCTCACTTGCCCCAAGGGCTTCATACCCAAGTGGGCGAACAAGGTCACTTTTTATCAGGTGGACAACGCCAATGCTTGGCATTGGCTTGTTTTTTTCTGATAAAACCGCAACTTATTATCTTGGATGAGCTCACTTCCGCATTGGATGACACTGTCAGCGCACAAATTGTTGAGCATTTATATAAACTTTCACAAGAGCACATCGTTCTTGTCATTACCCACAAACGCGATCTCTTTCCTCAGAACGCAACCATATTAAACTTCACTGATTTAGAGGCAAAAAATGGCTGATAAGACACCCCACTTGCGCCCCTTGTCACTAACCCTTCATATGGTGATTGCTGTCTTGATTGCTTTATTTCTCTTTATTGTGGTTGGTAGCTTCATCACAAAAACAGAAATTGTCGCCCGTGGACAAGGATCGATTATTCCCACCACCTATATCCAGCTAGTTCAAACACAAAACACAGGTCGTATTGAGAAAGTTCTCGTGAAAGAAGGGCAATTCGTTCATCAAGGTGATCTTCTTATTCAATTAGATCAACGTGAAACCCTCAATGAACGCGCTCGTATTCAAGCAGATATAGCACAACGAACTCTTCAAGCACAAATTGCTGCAGCTATTTTAACAGCATTGAGTGAAAGTGATCCTTTGGATAAGGATTTTGTGACCAAAGGACTCGCCTATCTGCAAGTCCCTGATTCCAGCAGAAAAACAGCAAAAATGGAAGGGGAAAAACGCATCCGCGCAACGCTTCAATCACTACAAGATAAAGTAAAAACATTGAAAGCACAGGCTGACCGCGTCATGCGTAGTGGTGCTATTCAATATGCGCAATTGGATAAATGACAAGATGATCAGCAACGAAGCCAAGAAAAACGAAAAGCTGCAAAAAGCCTGATGGAAACAAAAGTCATGAGCCATTCTCTTTATCTAGAGCGTTTACATGACTTTAAAAATGGAGAACATGAAATTTTAGCCAATAAAAGACGCTTAGAAGAAAATAATGCTGAAATAGAAGCTCTCCACCAACAACGACAAAGCCTTATTTCTGATGAAATTGCCCGATATCGACAACTTTCTCGTGAAACACAACTCTCTCTTCAAGGGTTAAAAGCCAAACTTGATAGCAGTCAATATCGTCTTGACCATCTATCACTTTATGCACCCGTTGATGGACGCATAGATGACTTAAGCATCCATACTCTGGGTGGCTTTGTAGAAGCTGGTAGAACTCTAATGCAGATTGTCCCTGACACAAGTGGACTCATTGTTGAAGCATTTTTCGATAATCGAGATATTGGTTTTTTAGAAAAACGCCAACATGCTTACATAAAATTTTCTGCCTTTCCATCTGAACGCTATGGCGTTATCTACGGTACCGTTATAAACGTAGGTGCAACAACCCGCCATGCTCAAGAAATTAATGGCGTTTATGCTGTTTTAATCAAAATCGACCAAGGCCACATCAATTTTAATCACAAAGAGCTTAAATTTACCCTGGCATGACTGTAACAGCAGATGTCATTACTTCAAAACGTCATCTCATTTCTTATTTCTTTGAGCCTATCACAAAAATTTTAGAACAATCTTTAAAGGAACGATAATGTGTATAAATGAAAATTCGGCACCCTCTTAGATCCAATGACAGCTTTGGGCGCTAAGGTCGTTTTAATGCTTCAATCCCCCTTACACCGCCGCTGGCACATCTGGGATATTGAACGAAATTTAGGACCAGCCTTACGAACTGGACAATACAAACTCTATAAAAATAAACGTGGAGAATTTTACACCTTTACGACTTGAGCTTTTTTAGATGAGAAAAACCACCAATCTATGCTTAAAACAGGAGAGCTCCTATCTGATGCCTATTGGCAAGGTGGAAAGTATCTGTAGTTTATTGATTATGTAGCCCCATACGGTCATACTGCTCGTATTGTACGCGACATACAGAGACACATATTTCCTAATCAACGTCATGGTTATGTGGTCCGCCGCAATAAAGACGGCGAAATACGAAAAATTACCCGATAGCGTTAGTTATAATACACAAAATTCATTCGAATAACTTTTATAAACCAAGTGAGCATAATCCACTAAGCCCCCCTCTTACATATGCCCTTGATGATGAAGATTTTCGAAATGAATCATTTGAGATTCCTTATAGTAAAGTGTTGAGTCTTCTATTTTTCAGCTCGTGGGTGTTGCAACAGCCCTTGCTAAGATAAGTTCATAAGAACCATTTTTAATCCTTTCTTGTACAAATTTTATCCACACACTCATCCCACTTGTCATGTACAAGTGAGCGATTTTGATTGATTCATGATAAACAAGTTTGAAATAATCTTACGATTATTCAGGAGGCTAATTCAATATAAACAACACTAAATTATCATTATAAATCAACGTATTGAACTAAAACTCAAACCACCCTATCAACGGTATTTCTTAACGCACCAGATCTAGTGCGAACGATTATAGATAGCTCAGAAGACAACCCCACTCGCTAGAGCTTTCTAAAAACGCTGCTCTTAAAAAATTCCACTTTATTATCATTAGATTGGCTGGGGTACCTGGATTCGAACCAGGGAATGCCGGTACCAAAAACCGGTGCCTTACCGCTTGGCTATACCCCAAAAGAAAAAATATCTACAGTATCTTTCGCATCTTATAGCGATTCCCGCGAATATGCGCAATATCTGAAAATCAAAGCTTCTATTTTTTTACTATAAAGCTGTTAAAGAGCATCCGTTTGCACATACACAAAGTTTGTAACAAAAGTTTGCCTATCTTTGCAACCTTAATACAAATAAAAGCACTTTGCCCATTCATTATTTTATATTTTAGATATTATTCTTTTATAGCAACATAAAATATAAATTTTGTGCTTTATAGCTTATCATAAAGAGTGATTTTGAATCCATATGTGTAACAGCGAGTCGCATCTGCAAAAAATAACCGCTAAACTCTTACTGACGATGATAAAAGCAATGGTATATTGGTAGATTACAAAACACTTTACAATAATTGAAAATGCTTAGTGCGATTTTTCGAAAAGCATCTCAATGAATAAGAACAAAAATTTATCTCTATATAAAAATACCTATCAATAAGGTAGCACATCATTAAAAGTAACCATTATATTTGTTATGAATCCTAAAATATAATAAATTTAAAAATATTCCATAAACCAATGATATTGCGATCTATTAAGCCACACATTTTTCAAAAATACCTTGACAAAGAAGCAATCATTAAAATTAATTTAATATAAATAGATATTCAACATTTGCTTTTAGATGCTGTAAGTGTCAAATTAGATTTGTAAAATAAGCTCAACAATTAGAATCGAGGAGATTTTTAAATGGCTTTTGAATTGGCTCCACTGCCTTATGATTATGATGCCCTTTCGCCTTATATGTCACGAGAAACACTTGAATATCATCATGATAAGCATCACCTTGCTTATCTTACCAACACGAATAATTTTGTGAAAGATTTAGGCTTAGAAAATGAAAGCCTTGAAGACATTATTAAAAAAAGTTTTGGGAAAAATACTAGTTTATTTAATAATGCAGCGCAATATTATAATCACAACCAATTTTGGTTTTGGATGAAAAAAAACGGTGGTGGTCAAAAGCTGCCTGAAAAATTAGCAAAGGCTATTGAAGCTGACTTGGGTGGTTATGACAAATTTCGCGCCGATTTCATTGCGACTTCCACAGCACAATTTGGCTCTGGATGGGCATGGTTAGCTGTTAAAAATGGTAAACTTGAGATTATGAAAACACCTAATGGCGAAAACCCTTTAGTTCATGACGCTCAACCTATTCTAGGTGTCGATGTGTGGGAGCATTCCTATTACATTGACTATCGCAATGCACGCCCAAAATATCTCGAAGCTTTTGTAGATCATTTAGTTAACTGGGACTATGTTTTGAAACTTTATGAAGATTGTGGACTTTAAATTTAATCTTCTATTTTTTATGAAAGGCTCTAAAATCTCATGAATTATTAGAGCCTTTAAAATAATAAACATTTCAATTAGCAGTGGTTTTTTCCCACGACTTTTAAGATATATGCATAGATATATGCAACCTCTTCTAACTTTGAAAAACGTCCAGCCGCACCTGCATGACCTGAATCCATATTAATGCGCAAAAGAATCGCATTATCATCTGTTTTTAAGTCTCGTAATTTTGCTACCCACTTTGCAGGCTCCCAATAGGTTACACGAGGATCTGTTAATCCTGCAAGCACAAGTATAGGAGGATATTTTTGAGCTTTAACGTTTTCATAGGGTGAGTAAGAAGCGATTAAGTTATAATCTTCTTTTGATTCAATAGGATTCCCCCACTCAGGCCATTCCGGTGGTGTAAGTGGCAATGATGCATCCAACATAGTTGTGAGAACATCAACAAAGGGCACATTCGCCACGATTCCAGCAAAGTCCTGTGGAGCTATATTAACAACAGCCCCCATCAACATCCCCCCTGCTGAACCACCATATGCAATAAGGCGATCATGAGAAGTGAATTGATTATTTACAAGATAGCGTCCACAAGCAATAAAATCTGTAAATGTATTGTATTTAAAAAGATGTTTTCCTTTCTCATACCATTCAACTCCTTTTTCTTTTCCCCCACGAATATGAGCAATGGCGTAAATAAAACCCCTGTTAACCAAAGAAAGTACATTGCTATTAAAACTAGCAGGGATGGAAATTCCGTAGGCACCATAACCGTAAAGCAGACAGGGAGCCGAACCATTAAGGTTGGTTGTTTTATGATAAAAAAGTGAAATAGGAATTTCCTCGCCATCATCCGCTATTGCTATGACGCGTCGTGTTACATAATCATCTTTATTATGTCCAGAGGGAATTATTTGTGTTTTTAAAAGAGTGCGTTTACGATTTTTCATCTCATAGTCGAACACTTGATCCGGCGTCGTCATAGATGAATAGGAAAACCGGATGCTTTCACTGTCATATTCCGCTGCTCCTTGTAATCCCAAAGCATAGGCTTCTTCAGTAAAAGCGATAGAATGGATTTGTTTTGTGGTACGCTCCATGACTTTTATACGAGGCAGCCCTTCAAAACGCTCAAGCCATATAAGAAAATCTTGATAAGCATCATGAGATAATATCAGACACCCAAGCTGATGCGATACAAGCTCAGACCAGTTTTCTGATTGTGGAGATGAGTATGGCGCTACCATAATTTTGAAATCTTTTGCATTATCCAGATTAGTCAGAATATAAAAAACATCACCACCTTCTGTAAGTGAATATTCAACACCTTTTTGTCGCTTCCGCACACATTGCGGAACGGTGAGCGGCGCTTTAGCAGAAATCAACCACACCTCTGATGTTTCATGATCATGAATATTAATATAAATAACATCATGAAGCTTAGAGCCAGTTACATATAAGAAAAATCCTGGATTATCTTCACGAAAAATAAGCCTATCTTGTGATTGATCTGTATTTAAGCGATGATAATAAAGCTCTGAAGGTCGATGATTTTCATCCATTTTAGTATAGAAAAAACCCTCAGAGTTTGCATCCCACACAATCTGCCCCGATGTATCAGTGATGATATCCAGACAATCAGACAATGTTTCCAAATTACAAATTTTAGCTGTATAAAACTCTGATCCTTTATCATCATAGGTCCATACAACATATTTATGATCCGGTGATTCTTGAACAGAACCAAAATTGAAATATTTTTTACCTTCAGCTAAACAGTCACCATTAAGATAAACATTTTTTTCTCCCCCATTTCTTGGTGTCCGAAAATAATGTGGTTGCTGTCCTCCGGTAACATAAGAAAATCCGTAAGAAAAAGGACCATGTTTTATTGGAACAGAACTATCATTCTCTTGAATGCGACTCTTCATTTCAGTAAAAAGTAAATCCTGTAATGATTTGGTATCAGCCATTTGTTCTGTCTGATAAGCATTTTCATTTTCGAGATAATGTCTGATACTTGCATCAAGACAATGAGGCTTCTTTAAAACATCTTGCCAATTACTTGCACGCAACCAATGATAGGGATCGACACGAGAAATGCCATGATGCATTTCTTTGTAAATGATTTTAGACGCTTTTGGTGGAATAACAGACATACACAATCCTATATTAAAGATGTTAATGATTTTGTTCATATGTTTAGAATCATACTATTTATGCAAATACATAAACCTGTAAATTTTCATGATTTGAAAAAATAGGGCTGTAATCATTTCTACACTGAAACTCTATCATATACTAGAGAGAGTATCTTTTATGAGTGTAATGCTACTTTTATAGAAAGTGATAAACTCAGAAAGCAAGGTTATGTGGCCGAAAAATTGAATTTATCTTTCAATAGTAAAAAATGATTAGTTATATATACAAGAATTATATTTTAAAATATATCCAAAAGTAATTATTGTTATAGCTTAATAATAAGCATGTACTTATATGATAAGTAAAATATAAAAATTAAAATATAAATTAAAATAATTTTTTACATATATTTTATTTATATAAAATAGTTTTAATATTTTACTATTAAAAAAAATAACTTTATTTTAAATTAAATTTATTAAATGATTAATAATAAATTATAAATTTAAAAATTAAAAAATATGAGTTTAAGTATTTAATTAAATTAATTTAATGGAAATATTCTATAAAAGTAAATAAAATTATGCTACAATATTTTACATATATATTATATAAAATATTTTTTATATGTTATTTTTTAGAATAAGTTCATACTGTAACAAGAAGTCAATGAATTTTTCTTATTGTATATTATGACCAAAAAGAGGTATTTATTTGATTTTTTTGTGTTTTGGCAATTTTATAAAATAATTGAATTGACAAAAAAGATTTTTGTACAATATGAAACTTGTGTGCATAGTATCTCTGTGTCATGAGTATACGTGCTACTCTCGATTTTAAGTTACTCTATTTTAGACTAAAGGAAACAAGAATGGAACATCGTCCAGTCTTAGAGACTGAAAGCAATTTAGTTATTACATTGGTTGCTGATATTGTTGCTGCCTACGTAAGTAATAATTCTATCCGACCGACTGAAGTACCAAGTTTAATTGCTGATGTCCATGCCGCTTTTCGTAAAGCGGGGAACGTAGAATTGACAGAAGCTGAAGTTGAAAAACAAAGACCTGCTGTTAATCCAAAGCGTTCTATCTTTCCCGATTATCTGATTTGCCTTGAGGATGGAAAGAAGTTTAAATCTTTAAAACGTCATCTGATGACGCATTATGGAATGTTACCAGAGGAATATCGTGAAAAGTGGCAACTAGATAGTTCTTACCCTATGGTTGCACCTAATTATGCAAAAGCGCGCTCAGCTTTAGCAAAAGAAATGGGACTAGGTCGAAAAAGCAAACAGAAAAAAACTAAGTGATTGTTTTCTAGACACATGAGTGCCTCTCATAGAGGCGATGCTTTTAGGAATCTATGTTCTTTAGGAAATTTTTTTTGATTCCTCTTAGAAGATGCTGGTTTTATACATAACTCTCATTACGAATGCGTTCAATCATTGATTTGAGACCATTTGACCGCTGTGGTGTAAGATTTTCGTTTAAACCAAGTGTTTTGAAGAGTCCTTCAGCATCAGCATCGCGGATTTCAGAGGCTTTTTTTCCTGAATAGAAAGCGAGAAGAATATAGATTAGCCCACGGACAATATGAGCATCAGAATCACCTTGAAAAGTGATGATTGGATTTTCTGAATTATTCCGTGAAGATAAAAGCCACACTTGGCTAACACAACCAGGCACTTTATGAGCATCATTGCGAGCACTTTCAGGAAATGGTGGTAATCCATGACCAAGTTCAATGACGTAACGATAACGATCTTCCCAGTTATCCAGAAAAGAAAAATTTTCTATAATATTATCGATCGTTTCCATCATAATCTCGGTCCTACTTTGATAATCATATTAAATGTGATTGGTTGACAGATAAATATTTATACTTCTTACCATAACACGAACGGAGAACATGAAGTTTTTTTATTTTAAAGTAATATTTATACTTCCATTTTTATATGAACTTTTATCCTCTATCTTAGGAAGAACCTTTGAAGGAGCCGCAATATTCTTCTCCTTATCATCGAGTAATCGTCCAAAATATTCATAAGCTGCTCTTGCACCATAACGCGCACGTTCACTCAGCGAACTTAAAAAGGATTTTCCAACTTTACAGACTTCTATATTACGATCACAGAATTTTCCTAAATCAGTTAAAGCTTCTTTAAAAGCAATCATGACATCACTCGTTGTTGTTTTGTCACTACTTTGAGGAGAGGAGTGATGATTGCTTGGCGGTTCTATAAAAAATGAAATGATGACAAAAACAACAAACAAAAAAAGTAATAATTTAACCAAAAAACGTATCATGGGCAACCGGTGTACCGCAATTGTGAATGAAACAAAAACAGCAGTCTATACCATTCTTCTTTATAAAAAATTTATAACGTTAATATGTTATGAAACTGTGTATTTCTTTTGTAAAATTTACGCTATTCGTGATACCCTTTGTGTAGAAATAAGATAAATTTTCTTGTCATTAAAAAAATTGGTGTTAAAGCAGCCCTGTAAAAAATAAAAATTTTTAAGATAGGCGGATGTTTTTTCTCTCATTACATAGAATGAGATCAACGGCACCTATAAACAGAAAAACTTATGTGTGATCACCATGACAACGCGTAAGAAGTAAGATACTGGATCACATCCATTGCTATTTTTATAGTATAAAAAAGACAGATATAGAATTTGGGCAAAGATTCTATACTCTCGCAGATATTTTAAAAATCACTTCTGTTAATGTTTATGAAATATTAGGAGAGTGAATATATATCGTATTTAAAGATAATGATATCTCGTCACACCGTATGCGAGAAGATAAATCTATGTATGTAAGATATTTATTAAAAGAGATAAACACAATTGTGAGCTCTACAATATGATATACAAATATGTTTCAAAGTGATCTTAAATACGACCCAATATATAATAAAAATGAGGATATGATTGAACGCTTTTAGTTTGAGTAATGAGATATACGGTGATGGGACTTGCAAACGTAGAAAAGAATATTTCATAATAAAACACTCTTTTTATACACACTAGAAATACTATAGAATAAAAAAACTAAGAAAATGACTGAAGGCTCTTATTAATTTACCAGCTTATATATGAATGTAGCAGATCTATTTATTTTAGTCATTTACAAGAAGAGATAAAAACATAGATATATTATCCCCTCGTTGAAAGAGAAACATTCTCTATTGAATTTTGTATAAGAAATAATTTCAATTGGAAATAAAAAATAAAAATAATGACAAGCTTACTAAAAACACACAGAAAAAAAAATGCAAAAAATCGTAAACACTATAGTAGTATTGTTATCACAGTTCTCCTTATAAGTGCTCGTTTTCTTTTTTGGATAACAAGACTATTCTACTTCTATACACGCAAAAATACTTTGTTTTTTGTTGGCTGCCTTCTTTTCACTGTTAGTTTTGGATTCGTTTCCTTTAATGCCTTATTTTCACAAATGACAAGGCACCAAAATACCTTTCCTGAAATGAAGTTTACATCTAATTCAGATAGAGAAAAAAATTCTATTTTGTCTGAAAAAGAAATAAAAACACATGCAATTTCTCATATTTCTTCTACCTCTTATTCAGACCATCTCCGCGCAAATTCATCCTCTTCTCTATCAGAGAACATACGAAAAATGCAAAAAAAGCTGGCAAAGTTAGGACTTTATGACGGTGCTTTAGATGGAATAGAAGGACCTAAAACACGTCATGCCATAGCACTGTGGAAACAACAAACCACGCAAGAAAGGCAAAACAACACTTTATCAAATCCTCCAACAGATAAAATTGCACTTTTGATTAAGCAAAACGAAATGGAAATAGAAAAAAATATGCCACTCTCAAAAAAAACAGCTTTTCGTGTTGCAGATATTATGCAAGTGCAAAAAGCATTACAAAATTTTGGTATTCAAGAGGTTATGCCCACAGGTATAGAAGATAAAAAGACAACAGAAGCCTTAAAACAATTTCAAAAAATGTTTGATCTTCCTATAACAGGCAAGGTTGACCGTACCGTTTTGATGAAAATGCGTGAAGTTGGTTTATTAAATTGAAAAAATATCTATCTCATTAAAGGGAACACTGAAAATACAAAAACACCCAACCTTATGCCTTTTCTTATCAAGACATCAAAGGCATCCTTTTCTCTCATAGATACAACGCATGTCCCGATTTTTGCCTTTTAACCACAAGAATGAAAAATACATACAGACTTATTCTATAAATTAATATCTTTATTTATAAAGGTACGTTTTTACTTTGCAATTTGCAAAATACGCCATCAATATAGTCAGTCTTTCCCTTTTATAAAGAACACTCACTTATATTTTATGTGTCATAAGCATGTGGAAAAATATTTCCCCAAAAAGGAACTAGCAAAAGAGCTTATGCTAAAAAATACCTCAAAAGCTTTATGTTTTTTTCACAATAGCCGACTGCGCCGCTGCTAAACGTGCAATAGGTACGCGAAAAGGAGAACATGAAACATAATCTAAGTTATTTTCCTCACACAAAGCAATAGAAGCAGGATCACCTCCGTGTTCACCACAAATTCCTAATTTAATTTTTTCACGCTGCGAACGGCCTCGCTGCGCTGCAATAGAAATAAGTTCCCCCACTCCATCACGGTCAATAGATACGAAAGGATCTTGTTCTAAGAGCCCTTTTTGAAAATATGTTGTCAAAAAAGGAGCAGCATCATCACGTGAAATTCCAAAAGTGGTTTGTGTTAAATCATTTGTTCCAAATGAAAAAAACTCTGCCGTTTTTGCAATTTCAGCGGCCTGAAGAACTGCCCTTGGAAGCTCAATCATTGTTCCCACCATATACTGGATATGGCTTTTCTTTTCTCTCATCACCTCATCAGCAACCTGATCAATGCGCGCTTTGACAAAATCAAGTTCAGATTTCAGTGCAACAAGCGGCACCATAATTTCAAGCATAACCGGAACCCCTGATTTTTGAGCAGATTCTGCTGCTGCTTCAAAAATAGCCCGAGCCTGCATTTCTGCAATTTCAGGGTAAGTAATAGCTAAGCGGCATCCTCTTAATCCAAGCATAGGATTAAATTCATGCAACTGCTGTGCACGTTCAGCAAGTACATCAGCAGAAACACCCATAACCTTTGCAACATCAAGAATTTCTGCATCAGTTTTAGGCAAAAATTCATGTAATGGTGGATCCAACAAACGAATAGTAATAGGCAAGCCACACATAATTTCAAATAATTCACTAAAATCTGAGCGTTGCATTGGCAAAAGCTTATCCAATGCTTTACGACGGCCGCTCTCATCATGACTTAAAATCATCTCACGCATAGCAATAATACGTTCACCAGAGAAAAACATATGCTCCGTACGGCAAAGCCCAATACCTTCAGCTCCAAAAGAACGCCCCATACGTGCATCAGATGGTGTTTCAGCATTTGCGCGAACTCTTATACGCCGAATCCCATCAGCCCACTCCATCAATTTTGCAAAATCTCCACAAAGCTTAGGCTGCAACATCGCAACCTTTCCCTTTAAAACTTCTCCACTTCCACCATCAATTGTAATGACATCACCCTTTTTAAAGTTTTGTCCTGAAGCCGACATGGTATCTGTATTATAATCAATCCGTACATTGCCAGCGCCAGAAATACATGGCTTTCCCATACCACGTGCGACAACCGCCGCATGACTTGTCATCCCCCCCCGTGTCGTTAAAATTCCTTCTGCAGCGTGCATTCCATGGATGTCCTCTGGGCTTGTCTCTACACGCACCAAAATAACTTTTCTCCCCTCTGCTGAGGCAGCTTCTGCCTCTTCTGAAGTAAAAACAATTTCACCCGTTGCTGCTCCTGGAGAAGCAGGTAAACCACGTGCAATAACAAAACGCTCTGCTTTGGGATCAAGTGTTGGATGTAAAAGTTGATCAAGTGACTTTGCATCAATGCGCATCACAGCTTCTTCACGGCTTATTAAGCCCTCTTCGACCATATCAATCGCCATCTTTAAAGCGGCTTGAGCCGTTCGTTTTCCTGAACGAGTCTGCAACATCCATAATTTACCTTTTTCAATAGTAAATTCGAGATCTTGCATATCTCGATAATGCTGCTCAAGCTTCTGCGCAATCTGACACAGCTTTGAAAAAGCTTCCGGCATAATCTCTTCTAAAGATGACTTATTCGAACCTGCAACAATACGTGCATTTTCTGTAATATTTTGGGGCGTTCGAATGCCTGCCACAACATCTTCACCTTGCGCATCCACCAAAAACTCACCATAAAGCTCTTTTTTTCCTGTTGATGGATTACGTGTAAAAGCAACACCCGTTGCTGAATCTTCACCCATATTACCAAAAACCATAGCTTGCACGTTAACCGCCGTTCCCCAGCTCTCAGGAATATTATGTAACTTGCGATAAGTCACCGCCCGTGCTGTCATCCAACTTGAAAAAACGGCGCCTATCGCGCCCCATAATTGTTGTTCAGGATCTTGCGGAAAGGGTTTCCCTAACGTCTCTTCAACATATGCTTTATAAGAAACAATAACGTCTTTCCAATCATCTACTGTCATTTCTGTATCAACAACATAACCATTACGCTCTTTTGACTCATCAAGAATTTTTTCAAAATACGAATGATCTAATCCCAAAACGACATCAGAATACATTTGGATAAAACGACGATAACTATCATAAGCAAAACGTTCATTGTTTGTTTCTAAAGCAATTGCTTTTACAGTCTCATCATTCATGCCAAGATTAAGAACTGTATCCATCATTCCTGGCATAGAGACTCTTGCACCGGAACGAACAGAAAGCAAAAGTGGCATTTTTTCATGACCAAATTCACGCCCCGTTTGTTTACCAACACGTTGAAGAGCTTGTTTAACAGCTTGCGCTAACTCTTCCGGATATGACCTGCCATGTGTATAATAAAAATTGCAGACCTCTGTTGTGAGCGTAAATCCAGGAGGAACAGGCAAACCAAGATGACTCATCTCCGCCAAATTGGCGCCCTTGCCACCAAGTAGATTACGTTCGCTTGCACTTCCTTCTGCGTGTCCATCCCCAAAACTATAAACCCATCTTGTCATCACACAAGTCCTCTCATATCAGCATCAAAAAATCATTTGATCTAATTTTACAACCACAAACAACGCTTCTCTTCAAAACTGGATAAACAGAAGGAAATATTGCCTCGTAACAAATATACAAAATAAACCCTTCCAACAGGGAAATGGCTACAGGCATAAAAACCACCCTTTACAAGGAAAACTTAATTTTTAAGAAAGCTATCAATCACCGCAAAGAAGTCTTTTACCGACATGATTCCTTCATATTTACTCCCATTGATAAAGAAAGTGGGCGTTGCGGTAACACCAAGTTCCTTACCACGCTCAAAAGAGGCATTCACTTCATCTAAAATGGTCTGATTTTTTAGACAGGCATTAAAACTTTCATCAGTAAAACCTGCCATTAGGCCAATCTTCTTCAAAGGTGTCAAAGCATCCCTCCCCCAAACCCATTCGTGCTGTTTTTGAAATAAAACTTCTATCAAAGGAAAATAACGATCTTCTGGTGCACATCGCGCCAACATAAAACCTGCTGTTGCCCGTGGGTCAAAAGCATACTCCCGGAAAATAAGTTTTACTTTTCCTGTTTTGATATATTTCTTACGAATTTGTGGGAGTACATCATTATAAAAATGCGCACAATGAATACACGTTAATGAAGCATACTCAACAATTGTTACCGGTGCCTTCACCTCTCCCTCAAACCGATCCTTCACTTTTCCTACTTGAAGGACTTCAGCCATATCAACTGTTGAAACTTTTTTAGCACCACTAGCAAAAACGGCAGTTGCACTGATCTGTATCGTCGCCATTAAGAAAAAAACGATTCCTAAAGACAAAAAAGGACGAAATTTTATCATAAATAATACTTTTCTATTGTTATTAAACGAATAAGAATTCAACACTCTCTCACATATTTAAAAAATATCTTACTATTTATTATTTTTTTCTGAGAAAATGCAACAGCCAAGTTGATAAAGTGACTGGCGTAAATCCTCATTTTCCAATTCTTTCAGCATTTTTTTTAAACGTTCTTTATCCTTTTCAGCTGGCTCTGACCTCAAAGGTGGGTGCTTCGGTAAAACGGATATAGATCTTTGCTCAATTTTGATACGATCAATGGCAATATAACCGAAAAAAACATTAATTCTATGAAGAATCTCATCTTTTTCATGCATCAGCTTTAAAACAACCGCTCCTTCACACGCCACAACAAGTGTGGCAGGTTGAAAAGCTTCATCTGGATGAGTACTCTGTTTCCAAATAATTTTAAGCGGCATTGTGTGTTCACTCATATCAAAACCCACAATCTGAGGCCAATATTCTATAAGTGCTACATTAAATCCTGTCCGTTTACGTAAAACCGGATCAAGTATTTTGGATACCTTCTCAGAAAGAGAATAAAAATGACGTCTTTTAAGTTTTTTTCTCATTTTTTTAGATCATCATTCAAATATGTGCTAAATTATAGCAATTATTTTCATCTAACAACGTTTTCCCCAAAACATCTCATCAAGCCAAATGCAGTTTTTCCAGCCTCAACCTCTATAATAAATCAGAAAGAATGAAACATAAATTACACAAAAATCCTTTTTCCTTTTGCATTTTATATCTCCCTGTGATTAAAAATAACCATGCATAAAATTTCTTTGCATCTTCTTTCTTGGTACGATCAAAATCACCGGCATTTACCATGGCGTATCAGCCCCAAAGAACAAACACAAGGTATCCGCCCTAATCCCTACTGGGTTTGGCTTTCTGAAATTATGCTTCAACAAACAACGGTTGAAGCAGTGAAACCTTATTTTCAAAAATTTCTGAAACTTTGGCCCGACCTCTCTTCTTTAGCAAAAGCCCCACAAGATGACATCATGAAAGCATGGGCTGGACTTGGCTATTATTCACGTGCACGTAATCTTAAGAATTGTGCCCAACAACTTATTGAAAATTATGAAGGACAATTTCCGCAATCTGTGAAAGAATTGCGCACCCTGTCAGGTATTGGAGACTATACTGCCGCTGCTATTGCAGCAATTGCTTTTAACCACCCCGTAGCAGTTGTTGATAGTAATGTTGAGCGCGTAATGACCCGCTTATTTGCTATTTCTTCAGTATTGCCAAAAGCAAAGACTGAAATAAAAGAAAAAACACAGGAAATTACAGCTTTAAATCGTCCTGGAGATTTTGCTCAAGCAATGATGGATTTGGGAGCAACTATTTGTACACCGCGCCACTCTTTATGTTTGCTCTGCCCTCTTCAAAGTTTTTGCCAAGCAAAAAAGATGCAAAAAGTAGAATATTTTCCAGTCAAAGCACCTAAAAAGGAACGCCCTTCAAAAACTGGTGCTGCTTTTGTTATACTTAATAAAGACAAACAAATCTATTTAGAAAAACGACAGGGGAAAAAACTTCTTGGTGGAATGACTCAGATTCCTAATAATATCGGAACAAACAGCGAAAATGGGCTTCAAAATGCCCCCTTCACTGCCAGCTGGCAGTTTAAAGGACAAATTACACATATTTTTACCCATTTTTCTCTGAAGCTAAACGTTTATTATACCAATAGTGTTCATGAAATGAATAGTGAAAATGGCTGGTGGTGCGACATCCAATATCTTGCTAAAGAAGCACTTCCTACGGTGATGAAAAAAGCTATTTCTATAGCAATTCCGAATTCTTTTACATTTAAATAATTTCCACCACTAACAAATAAATTTTTAATTGAGCACGCCATTTTATATATTTCGTACAATAATGCATTTGATTGGTAATAACCACTCATTACTTTTCAACCTAGATCAAAACCACTCATATAATGAGACTTCTTCATGATCATCCTTCCTCATAGTAAATTATAAAACGTTCACCTACGCATCACCAGTGAAACAAAGCGTAGGTAAAAAAGATTTTCAATAAAGATCTAGATATTTCTCTTTACCCAAAGTCTTAAAGATAAAAACGTAACATCAAAAACTGATCCATTATAATGGCACTGCCAACTTAAGACTTCATAGGGCACCTGTTTTTAACATCTGTGAACGTATGATCATTCTTAAATCATCTATAGATTTCAGTTTTCCATTTTCCTCATAATACCAAAAAGTCCATCCATTACAACTTTGTGAATCTTGAGCCTTGCGCCCCATTGCATGAATAGACCCCGCTTCACCACCATGCATAACCGTACCATCAGCCCTTACAATAGCAGATACTTGCTTCTTACGATCATAAAGAACTGATCCAGGGTGGAGTAACCCTGCCTCAAGCAAACTATTGAATGCGACACGCGGTTCTGCCTTTTTTCTATCCAAAACTGCTAACTCTGGTTTGTCTAAAGGTTTCACCGCAGCAATTCGCTCACATGCGGCATCAATGTAATTTTGCTCGCGTTCAATACCCACAAAGTCACGCCCTAAGAGCTTAGCAACTGCCCCTGTTGTTCCTGAACCAAAAAACGGGTCAAGAATGACATCACCAGGTTTACTAGAAGCCATGATAATACGCGCCAACAACGCTTGTGGTTTTTGTGTTGGGTGTAATTTACGCCCTGCTTCATCTTTTAAACGCTCAACACCAGTACAGAGAGGAAAAAGCCAATCTGACCGCATTTGTAGATCTTCATTTGCAGCTTTTAAGGCTTCATAATTGAATGTATATTTTTTATCCTTTTGGTCTCGAACAGCCCAAATAAGTGTCTCATGAGCATTTTGAAAACGACGCCCTCGAAAATTGGGCATGGGATTATTTTTACGCCAAATAATATCATTAAGCATCCAAAAACCTAAATCTTGTAATGCTGTACCAACCCGAAAAATATTATGGTAGGATCCTATAACCCAAAGCGTCCCATTAGGTTTCAACACACGACGACATGCAAGCAACCATGCACGTGTAAAAGCATCATAGGCGGCAAAACTCTCAAACTGATCCCATTCATCATTAACCGCATCAACAAGTGAATGATCTGGACGATATAGAGCACCATCCAGTTGCAAATTATAAGGAGGATCCGCAAAAATAACATCAACTGAATGCTTAGGAAGCTTCTCCAGCACTGCAACACAATCACCTTTGAAAATTTTATTGCGCCATGGCATCTGTGAAGGAGTACAAGCGAAATCTTTTTGAAGCTGAATAACTGTCATGAAAAACCCAACGAAATGAACTAAATTTGTCCTATAATCAATCAAAATAGTTTACAGGCCCGCATTACCAGCTCATATTTACAAAATAGAGTAAACGTATCGTTAAATTCCTGAAAAATTGATCGTTATTTTACTCTTTCAAGAAAAATTAAAAATCATACTTATAAACCATTATTTGTCTTCCATTTAATGCATTGTTGTCATATCTTTTATTTCATCAAATGAGCAAGGAATACTTCTAAAGTATATTTTTATGAAATAATGTTGTCTTGATGATATTTTCATAAAACTTTTCAAGCTATAAATTTAAGAATAAAGGAATATCTTATGCCTCAGATAGATCTTGTTATTTTTGACTGTGATGGAGTTCTGGTAGACTCTGAATATCTCGCAGCAAAAATTGGATCCCAATTACTTAAAAAAACAGGATATGAAATATTACCTGAAGAATTGAGTGAACGCTATTCAGGGCTTATTTTTCGCGATATTCTTAAACAAATTGAATTAGAAATAGAAAAACCAATCTCTGCTCATCTCATAGATGAAATATCAAATCTTTTTCGAGCACAGATAAAAACTGAGCTACGCGCGATCAATGGTATAAAAGAAGTGTTAGAAATGATTCAAACGCGCTATCCCTACTGTATCTGTTCTAATGCAAGAAGCAGAGATATAAAAGAGATGCTCACAGCTGTTGATCTCTACGGTTTCTTTGATAACCATGATAAAATATTTTCTGCTCCTGAAGTCGGAACAAAAAAAACGAAACCAGCCCCTGATGTTTTTATTTACGCAGCACAAAAACTCCACGCAGGGCCAGAAAATACTATTGTTATAGAAGACTCAGTTCATGGTGTACATGCTGCCTCAACTGCAGCTATGCGTATCATTGGCTTTACTGGAGGATCGCATAGTTATCTTGGCCACTCAAACGCACTTGCAGAAGCTGGTGCCGAAACAGTTATTGCCAAACATGCACATTTAGAAGAAGTGCTAGAAGCAATGGCAGTATGGAGAGATTCATCATAAAGAATTTAGCTATACCCTCTATTGATAAGCTCTCTTTTTAAAAAGTTTACCAATATGGCTTTATTGCAGCCAAAGCATATCCATAACAACGAAAATATCATTATATTGGCAACGATACAATGAGCATGTATTATTATCATAGCCGAAAAATTTTACCCATATCTAATTTAGATCAATCAAACCGTATGTGTACTACCTTATATCTATAAAAAACCAAGCTTAATAGTGAAATACACTTTGTTCAATATAAAGGTAATATGTGTAAATGTTACATTCTGATAAATTACAAATATTGTTTTTATGATATATAACCTATAGCCATAACCATGAACAAAAATTTTCCAGTAAATTGATGTTTTTTCATTAAGTAAGATATTATCGCATTATATGAATAATTCTTTATTTCTATATACTGAATTATTAATGGAATTTTTATTACAAAATGATATCAATGTTTATCAAAAAAAATAGATAATTTATATCTGACAACCATTTTTACTGGCAATAAATACAATTATAATTCTATTAAATACAGTATACAAATATGTCCAGATAATTAAGTTTATTAAAACAAAAAATATAGAGAATTATATTCCTTTACACACGTATATTACTCTTTTTAAGAAAGATCATCTTTATAAAATTATAATATTTTAATACACAACATACCATAATTAAACCTTCTAATATAACTATAATAAATAAATTAAATACATATTATGCATATAATATCAAATACATTACGATTAATATTTACAATTGACGATTAATTCATAATGATGTATATTTCTATAAATGTTTATATCTTTTGGTATATATTATATTTATAGTAATTCACATTTATTGTTTTATTATTGATAAAGGCCTTAAGATTTATTCATTATATATGAGGTAAATTATGACTAAATTCTTTAAAAAATATGTACTGAATACTTTAATAGCATCCACTTTCTTACTTTCACAAGTTGTAAATACTAATGCAAGTCATTACACTGTAAAAGAAAAAGCTGTTGATTATGTAACAGTAAAAACAGAAAATAAAGTATCTACAGCAACTCATACAGCTTCTTTCTATACCCCAGCAGTCAGTCATGGAGCAGAAAACGGAGCTATTGCTGAAGGAAAAACTGAAAAGGTAGCAGAACTCTTGACTATAGGAGTAGGAATAATGATTGCTGGGTATGCATTCAGCTTCCTAGGGTCAATCATAGGATTCATCAAAGATATCGTCGCAATGTTCAAATAATCATCTTTAATACAAAGCTCTAACAACAGATTCATTATGGTTTACAATAAAAAGCGTGAAACACATAATGAATCTTAGGGTTAGTATAAAAACGAATACAGGTAGTAAACTTTACCCTCTACGCATCATTGATGCGCTAACAGCCCTCCTACTCGTACTTAAGATAGAGAGTATTTGAGGTAAAATTATGATAAACACGTTTAAAAGTTATAAATTAAATATTTTTATGGTAATCGCCTTTTTTCTTTCACAAGTTGTGAATGTTAATGCAAGTTATTTGAAAAATAACATTCAAGAAAAAAATATTTCTGATTACGTCATAGAAAAGAATATTCCTTTCCATATTTCAGATTTTAATTACAAAACAAAAAATGAAGCTATCACTGAAGGGAAAGTTGAAAAGGTAGCTGAGTTTGTAACTATAGGAAATTTTGGTATGGGAATGTTGATTGGATATGCAACAACTATAGTCGGTATGCTCTTAGGATGGATCATAACCAAAATTGTTGCACTGACTAAATCTTCTTGATCTTTCTTATAAGCAATAAACAACAACTAAATACTTATTTACACAACTTGTATAAATTCTATTTTTACTTGTGGTTTTGTTAAGTACTTGAAATGATATAAAAAATGAGGTAACGTTATGGTAAAAATATTTAAAAATTATAGGCTAAATATTTTTATATTAGCTATTTTTTTTCTCTCACAAACTATCAATGTTAATGCAAACTATTTACCCCACTCCTTACAGAAAGAGAATATTTCTGTTACTATGATTGAGCAACAAAGCAAAGCATTTAATATAGCTGATCTTTATGTATCAAAATTCATTTACGAAGAAAAAAATAAAGATCTTTCTGAAGGAAAAATTGAGAAAGTATTTTTTGAGCCTATTACACTAGGAGTTTTTACGACATTAGGGGCTTTAGGTTTTGGAATATTTACCGGAGTCGTGGCCGCCATACTTAGTGGAATAATTGGTATTTCTATAGGTAAAAGTCAAAGATAAAATTAAAATCATACAAATTGTATTTCTCCTATATCTAAATTAAAAACATTCTAATGACATCCCTTCTCCAATACGAGTAGGGATGCTTTTTATAGTTTACAATGAATGATTTTTCTTCAAATAGAAACATACTGCACACCGAAGATACATAATATTTTATAAGGATAATTCATTATATGATATATTAAATGAGTGTTCCAAATATCATAAGTCTCTCTCATTTCAAACTTATTTATACTGAATCAATCCTAGCCGTGATACATCACAAATAGGGATAGCGTGGAGGAATAAAAAGATACAAGAAAAGAATAAAAATGCCTCTTATAAATTCGTCTTCTTAAAAGTGCTGTAGCGATACGCACAGACTGAAAAATAGAATAACGTTGCCAACCTTCCCCTCCATAAGAATAAGAGTAAAGAAGGCGTTGCTCAATAACAGTCACGCAATGCCA
Organism: Bartonella silvatica; assembly: GCF_040545155.1. Classification (NCBI taxonomy): domain Bacteria; kingdom Pseudomonadati; phylum Pseudomonadota; class Alphaproteobacteria; order Hyphomicrobiales; family Bartonellaceae; genus Bartonella; species Bartonella silvatica. Next base: position 101,670 of record NZ_JBEPLI010000002.1, on the reverse strand, counting down.
TTCATGGAGACCATCGCGAACTTGAGAACATTGAGAGATGTCTCTTAAAAACAAGCGCGCGCATATACAATACAAGAGTGTTTTGTTCTTTGTAAGAGGATACAAATCTCGAACAGCAAAAAAGAACGCAAAACAGAGACAAAAAATAGAGTAAATGAAAAACTTTCCCACAATTATACTATACCTTAATTCAAAAAATTCAGGCATATGAATAAAAGCGTAATATGAAATCAATAATGAATACCTAAAATAAATATCTCAACCATAAGAAGTTTTTTACTATTCAATGCGTCATATAAAAACGCTTAAAAGTATCAATGTCATTATTTTTTCATTATTTATAAACAGAATAAACAAACATTCATTCAACAGTTTTAATATTATTAAAAACGTGAAATATATCATTTTGTCATTTGACTAAAAAATAAGTGGAAGAAAAAATTTATGAAATATATGAGCACAAGAGGGCAAGCTCCTGTTTTAGGGTTTACTGAAACGATCATGACTGGACTGGCGAGTGATGGTGGACTTTATCTTCCAGAAAAGTTTCCTCAGTTATCATTCGACGCATTACGGGCACTGCGTGGTCAATCTTATACAACAATTGCTAAGACTATTCTTTGGCCTTTTGTTAATAACGAAATCGAATACAGTGCTTTTGAAAAGATAATTGCCGAGTCTTATGCCACCTTCCATCACCCAGCAACTTGCCCATTGCTGCAAACTGGTCCAGATGAATTTATTCTTGAACTTTTTCACGGTCCTACTTTAGCATTTAAAGATGTTGCTATGCAGTTTCTTGCTAGGCTAATGGATTACATTCTTACTAAAAAAGATAGACAGGCAACAATTGTTGCAGCCACATCAGGCGATACAGGAGGAGCTGCAATTCAAGCATTTGCAGGAAGAAAACACTCAGACGTTTTTATTTTATTCCCTAAAGGACGTGTATCACGCGTTCAGCAAAAGCAAATGACAACCAATCACAGTAAAAATGTTCATGCCATTGCAATTGACGGCAATTTTGATGATTGCCAAGCACTTGTCAAAGCAATGTTTAATGATCATAGTTTTCGTCAAAAAATAGCCCTTTCAGGAGTGAACTCCATAAACTGGGCACGGATTATGGCGCAAATTGTTTATTATTTTTCATCCGCTCTTTCTCTAGGTGCTCCTGATAGAGCTGTTTCATTTACTGTTCCTACTGGAAATTTTGGTGATATTTTTGCAGGTTATGTCGCTGCCCGTATGGGATTACCTATTGCGCAACTGGTCATTGCAACCAATGATAATGACATTCTCACACGCACATTAACCAGCAGCATTTATAAAACACAGCCTATTATCCACACAACATCACCTTCTATGGATATTCAAATTTCTTCTAATTTTGAACGTTTGCTATTTGAAAGCGGTGATCGTGATCCGATATGGATTCGTCGTGCAATGGAAAATTTGCAAAAATCAGGATATTTTAAACTTGATGAAAAACGACTCAAAAATATTCGTACCCTGTTTTCCGCTGGAAAAAGTAGCATGGCTGAAACAGAAGAAACAATGAACCGTGTTTATAAAGAAAGCGGCTATCTTAGTGATCCACATACAGCTGTTGCGCTTAAAGTTGCGCGTGAAAAAAAACAACCCCATATCCCAATGGTCGTTCTTGCTACCGCTCACCCTGCTAAATTTCCTGATGCCGTCAAAAGTGCCTGTGGACTGAGTGCTCCATGTCCACCTTGCCTTCATGATTTAATGGAACGTGACGAATGTATTATAGACCTTGCTAATGATGAAAAAATAGTCAAAGATTATATTTCATTAAAATCGCGTGCATCTTATTAAGTTTGGCTGCATTGATTCAAATAAAGACTATTCCAATGTCCCCACTATGAGGTATTTGGCTTATTTAATGGAGTTGGAAACACATGGGTGTAGATATCAGTCGCCTCAGTAATGGTTTGACTATTGCCACACACACAATGCAACAAATTGACAGTGTAGCACTTGGAATATGGGTTAAAGTGGGTTCACGGAATGAAACCTTCACACAACATGGTATTGCCCATCTTCTTGAGCATATGGCTTTTAAGGGAACGGAAAACCGTACAGCCTTTCAAATTGCGGCCGATATTGAGGATGTTGGTGGTGAAATTAATGCCACAACCAGTACAGAAACAACGGCTTATGTTGTGCGTGTCCTTAAAAAGGATGTTTCACTGGCTATTGATATTCTCGCTGATATTTTAATGCATTCAAAATTTGATGAAACTGAATTAGAACGAGAAAAACAAGTTATTCTTCAAGAAATTGGTGCCGCTCATGATGTTCCAGATGATATTATTTTTGATCACTTTACTGAAACAGCCTTTCGTCACCAACCACTTGGCCGCTCGATTTTAGGCACCCCCCAAACAATTCAATCTTTTACATCTGCCGATCTTCATGATTTTATGAATAAACAATACAGTGCAGACCGTATGATCATCGTTGCAGTAGGTGCTGTACAGCATGAAGACTTCTTAAAAGAGGTTGAAAGCCGTCTGAATACTTTTCGTCCGCATTCAACCGCCCCACTCACCAATCTCGCAAATTACGTCGGTGGCGATTTTCGTGAGTATCGTGATTTAATGGATACACAAGTTATTATAGGTTTTGAAGGACGCGCTTATCACGCACGTGACTTTTATGCGACCCAAATTCTTTCAATTATTCTTGGTGGAGGCATGTCATCACGCCTCTTCCAAGAAGTGAGAGAGAAACGTGGGTTATGCTATTCTATTTATGCTTTTCATTGGGGTTTTTCAGATATTGGGCTCTTTGGCATCCATGCTGCGACCGGACAAGAGGGGTTAAAAGAACTGCTTCCTATAACTCTTAACGAACTCTCTAAGGCAAGTAAAGATATTCACCCTAATGAACTTCAACGAGCACGAGCACAATATCGCGCTAACTTGATCATGTCGCAGGAAAATCCATCTAGTCAAGCGCATCTCATTGCTCGCCAAATACTTCTTTATGGTCGACAAATTCCCATATCCGAAACGATGAAACGTTTAGATCTTATTACACCTACAAGGTTAACTGATTTAGCACATAGGCTTTTTACCAACTCCACTCCAACCTTAACCGCTGTTGGTCCTATTGGATCCCTTATGAATTTTGATGACTTAACATCAGCTCTCTCCTATAAAATAAAGTAAGGAAAGACAAAGGACCCCTCCAGTTTTTTACACATATTAGAAATGTGAAAAACCCTTTCTAAAGCCAAAATATAATAACCAGTGCAGATTTTATGGTTAAATTTAATATAAAAGCTTTTCTTGTTAAATTAAGTTTTGGAAATATTGCTCAAAGAGGTATACAAAACTATCTAATCCTTACTTCATATGATAAAGAAGCTGACACAAAAAGGTGCATCTATGAAATCTAAAAACTCATGGTTTAATTTTTTCTCACCAAAACATAAAACTCTATCAACTTTATTAAGCTGTATTAAAGAAAAATAAGGATTGAGCTATTATTGCATAAAATCATAAAGTTTTTCAAAAGAAAATGGTGACCGTTTGTTATGGAGAATGAATGATAAAAGGTGGACGCTTTTTCTTAAAAATCTAAATTACAATAAAATATCTTAAAATACTGAGAGTGAGACATTGTGAAGAGTTTGCGTAAAATCATTGACATCATTTTCATTGCAATCATCAGTTCTTTTGTACATTTTACCTCAGCGCAAGCAATTGAACCTGTTAAAATTTCTTCACAAGATGTTGCTCTTGACCTTTCAAAAGCAATCGAAATTTATCATACCAACAGTCCTATTTTTCAAACAAGTACAGCACCAAGACCAGATGGAATTGTATGGCGCATTGAAGTCCAAGCAAAAAGTGAAAACTTTTCTGGAAATTGGGCTGTTTTTTCTCTTGCAAACCCAACCGATGAACAAATCGATCGTCTTATCGTCGCCCCTCATTATCGTATGTCTCGTTCAGGGTTTCTTTGGCCAGATCTTGGATCATCACGAATTCAATCCATAACCCCAAGTGAAGGCTTTTCTCTTGATCGTCAAGCCAGTACAAATTCTGATGTCTTTCGTATTACACTTAACCCCGGAGCTGTCATTACATTTGTTGCCGAACTTAACTCTGCAAATTTACCGCAAATCTATTTATGGCAACCTGAAGCCTATAAGGATGCCATTAACTCTTATACGCTTTATAATGGCATTCTTCTTGGTATATCAGGCCTTTTAGCACTCTTACTAACGGTTCTCTTTGTCGTTCGTGGAACAGGACTCTTTCCTGCAACAGCGGCTGTTGCTTGGGCAGTGCTTTTTTATATTGGTATCGATTTTAATTTTTTAAATAAATTCTTTGCAGTAACATTAACAACACAACCAATCTGGCGCGCTGCTACAGAAGTCGCACTTGCTGCCACATTTTTTATTTTTCTTTTTACTTATCTACGCCTTAATCGTTGGCACTATCACTTTAGTTTTGGTGCAATTCTATGGACAACTGCTCTTTGTGCTTTGGGTGCATTTGCTATTTACGACCCAACTATGGCAGCCGGTATCGCTCGTCTGTCATTTGCGCTCACGACGATTCTTGGTATCATTTTAATTAGCTATTTTGCAATACGAAACTATGACCGTGCCATTATGCTTATCCCAACATGGCTACTCATTAGCTTCTGGTGCTTGGGAGCGTATGCTTGCATAGCAGGATATCTCAACAATGATATTATCCAACCAGCATTAGCGGGAGGATTGGTTCTCATTGTCCTGCTTATCAGTTTTACTGTCATGCAACAAACTTTTTCCCACGACGCCTTTCATGAAGGAATATTCTCTGACCTTGAGCAACAAGTCCTTGCTGCCAAGGGAGCTGGAAATATTATCTGGGATTGGGATGTTGAACGTGATCGTATTGCTGTACACCCCAATATGACAAACCTTTTTGGCACTGAAACCCACAAACTTAATGGTCCTATGAAAAACTGGATTTCAATTTTGCATCACGATGACCGTGAACGTTTTCAAGCCATATTGGAGATCATTCTCAAAAATAAAAAAGGACGCATTGATCAAATTTTTCGACTATCTTGTGGTGGTGGCTATTATCATTGGTTTTCTCTTCGTGCACGCCCTGCTATGCAAAAAGATGGAAAAATCACACGTATTATTGGAACGATTGTCAATATTACAAATCATAAAAAATCTGAAGAACGCTTATTGCATGACGCAATTCACGATAGTTTGACGGGGCTCCCTAATCAGCAAATTTTCTTCGATAGACTTCAAAACTATACCTCTTTAGCCAAAGCGAATATTAAAATAAAACCAACCGTCTTTATGATTGATTTTGACAATTTTCGACAAATTAATCGCAAATTAGGTATAGCTGTTGGTGACACCGTACTCCTTATCATAGCGCGTCGTTTGAGCCGTCTTATTAGCTTTCAAGATACTTTATCACGCCTTGCTGCAGACCGTTTTGCAATTATTTTACTCAGTGAGACTGAACCGCAGAAGATTGCAGCCTTTGCCGATCATCTGCACAAAACAATATCAGCACCTATTTCACTAACAGAAAAAAAAATAACCCTCTCAACATCAATTGGACTGGTCACATGGAGTGAAACGAGATCAACCGCTAAGGATATTTTAAATGATAGTGAACTCGCAATGATCCATGCAAAACAAATGGGAGGCAATCACATTGAGCCTTTTCGTCCCAGTTTTCGCACTTCAGACATTGAACATAATACAATGGAAAAGGATGTCCATTATGCCATAAAACGTAATGAAATAAAAATCCTCTACCATCCTATCCTAAACCTATCAGATGGACATATTATTGGTTTTGAAACAATTGTAGAGTGGCACCATGCAAAATATGGAAATTTAAATGTCTCTGACTTTATTAAGATTGTAGAAAACGAACATATTGTTATGAACTTGGCACAATTTATTATCGAAAATGCCATTATTGATCTTACCAATATACAAGACAAATTTTCACAACAGTCTTTCTTTATTTCAATTAATTTACCCAGTACAGAAATGATTCATCCTCGCTTCATCAGCCAATTACGCTCTGCCCTGCTTCGTAATCCACTCAAAAAAGGAAGCTTGATGATAGAAATATCCGAGTTTGTTTTAAGGAAAAACCCCGAACAGTCAGCGCATTTTCTTGAACAAATTAAATCTCTTGGAATGAATCTTGCACTTGACAATTTTGGAACAGGTTATTCATCACTTACTTACCTTGTGCGTTATCCATTCGACATGGTGAAATTAGATCGTTCGCTTATCTCAATCGACTCTCTCAAGAAAAAACTCGTTCTCAAATCCATTATTAATATGGCAAAAGACCTTAATTTGCAAATTATTGCAGAAGGCGTTGAAAATGAAAAAGAGGCGATTTTTCTACGTAAAGAAGGCTGTAAATACGTTCAAAGCACACTTGTGACTAAACCAATTAGCATCAAAGAATTAATCCCTCTTGTTCAAAGTCATTTCCCTCATACGACAAAGCACAATGGATATAGTGTTTAAAATTGAAAATAGTGCGTTTTCTCTAGGCGTTTCCCATTTCAGAAGCGAGATAGACTGGGTTAATTCCCATACGAATCAAGCTTTCATCATATTTGCCACTTAAATTACTTTCAAAAATAACACTCGGTGATGCAGAACTAATGAGCCAACCATTTGTAGAAATTTCTTCTTCAAGCTGACCAGCTTTCCATCCAGCGTAACCTAATGCCACAAGCGCATGTTGTGGCCCCTTTTCAGAAATGATTGCTTTTAATATATCAATTGTTGCAGTAAAACAAATTTTATCTGCAATAGAGACGGTTTCTTCACAAACATAATCATCAGTATGCAGTACAAAACCACGTGAGGGATCAACAGGCCCACCATAACGTACTGGGAACTTTTTTACTGGTTCAGCAAGGCTTTTTTTTTGACCACTGTTTATAACACCAAGATGAAATAAAAGCTCTGGAAAATCAACATGATGCAATTTATTGAGAATAATGCCCATAGCACCGGAAGCAGAATGTGCACAAACATAAATAACAGAGCGAATAAAGCGTTTATCACTCATCCCTGGCATTGCTATAAGCAACTGTCCTCCCAAAAAGCCATTACATTGCTTCATCAATCTGTTATTCTCCAATAATTTACATGATAAATTTTACTTCATTTAGTACAATAGGAAAACAAAATTCCAATGCAAAAAAAACAAATATTTATAAATTTACATAATATCGCCATTTATGTTTATAAAAAACTTTTAGTTACTTTAAAATTAACATTCATAGTTTTAGAATTACTAAATATCCCCCTCAGAGCTCAAACAAAACAAAACGTACATCTTTTTGCAACCTCTTGGTATGAATCGGAGGGCGGACGTATCAGACTAGCTATTACCGAATCTTCTCTTTCTGGAACAAGGGACGGCATTATTGAAATTGTTATGAAACCAAGATGGAAAACCTACTGGCGTAACCCAGGGAGTTCAGGGATAGCACCATTTTTTAACTTCAACCAACAGGTTTCTTATGAAATCTTTTATCCCACACCACAACTTTATGAAACAGAAAATGATTGGTCATTAGGTTATAAAGATAAAGTTGTCTTGCCTTTTAGGCTTTCCAGTTCAGATAAGAATTTAAGTGGCACTTTTACTCTTGGACTATGTTATAAAATCTGCCTACCAATTGCTGTTCATTTTGATTTTTCTCCCCCCATTCAAAAAAATGAACATCTCCCTTTATCATTATTAACAACAGCCCACGAAACCTTACCGCGAACAACGCACCATGAATTTAAAATAAGTGCTAAAAAAGAGGAAAACACTCTCTTCATCACAGTCCCCAATCATCATAAAATCTCCCCTTCTTCTCTCTTCTTAGATGGCGGAGAAATGCAAATTGGACCGGCAAAAAAAGTAAATACGAATGAAGAGCATACACTTTTTAGTGCTCCACTCTATATCGTACCAGATGAAGAAAACTCTACAGTTTTTTATACAGTCTCTTTTAAAGATTACGCTTTAAGTGGAACATTTATACCTCTTTCTGATCCATTATCAAAAGAGACAAACTTATAAAAAGACTATTTTGACCAATATCCGTTTTCTCGATATTCAGCGATTGCTTTACGAGCAAGCGCGTCCGCACGCTCATTATCTGGATGGCCCGCATGCCCTTTGACCCAATGCCATCTAACAGTATGACGAGCACATGCCCCCTCAAGAGCTTTCCATAACTCTACGTTTTTTACAGGACTTTTTGATGCAGTACGCCAATTATTTTTCTTCCAACCTTCAAGCCATATAGAGATCCCATTGCGCACATAAATTGAGTCTGTATAAAGATCGACAAAACAGGATTTTTTGAGTGTCTTCAAAGCACAAATCGCTGCCATCAATTCCATCTGATTGTTGGTTGTGTGCACCTCTCCACCATAAATTTCACGTTCATGGCCATTCCAACGCAAAATTGCCCCCCATCCTCCAATTCCAGGATTCCCAGAGCAAGCTCCATCAGTGTAAATTTCGACGACTTTTTCTTTATTTAACATATAATTCAAAAACCTAGTTCACTTAAAGAACCTACGTTACTAAAAAAACCAAGCTTATACCAATATTCCCAAGGATCTTTCTTCGTAACAAAACTATCTGGTGGTGTATTAAACCAATCATAAAGACGTGTGAGTAAAAAACGCAAAGATGCACCACGTGCCAAAAGAATAATGGCATCCAACTCTAAAGAGAGTAATGGTCTTATTTTTTGATAATTTTCCAATAACCGATGCGCTTTTGAAACATTATAAGAATGATCCGTTTCAAAACACCAAGCATTTAAGCAAATTGCCAAATCGTAAGCCCAAAAATCATTACAAGCAAAATAGAAATCGATAATCCCAGAAAGACGATGATTTAAAAAAAACACATTATCGTTAAATAAATCAGCATGAATAATGCCTTTTGGTAAATTTGATGGCCAGTTTTCTTTTAAAAAAGCTAACTCACGATCAATTTTATACCCAAACTTTTCTAACAATGCATCTTCGCTCGTCTGGCAATGTTTCCATAATACTGCCCAATCCATAACAGAAAGAGTATTTTTACGGCTCAGCGCAAAATCTTGTCCTGCTAAATGTAATTGTGCTAAACTAGTACCAACTTCACCACAATGGCATACAGTAGACTGATGAACGGATATGCCTTCTAGAAAAGTAATGACCGCCGCAGGACGTTCTGCTAATTCACCAATCATTGTTCCATCATTTTGCGCAACTAGCTGAGGACAAGGAATCCCACTCTGTTTTAAATGCTGCATAAGGCTACAAAAAAAAGGCAAATCATCTTTTGAAATACGTTTTTCATAAAGCGTTAAAACAAACTTCCCTTCTGTCGTGTGTAGCATAAAATTAGAGTTTTCTATCCCCTCTGCGATACCTTGATAGGATAAAAGTGAACCTATCGAATAACGCGTTAAAAATACTCTCAAATCATTTGGATCAATATCTGTATAAACTGCCATTATTTTGCTTTCATGATAGGCATGTGCATATTTTGACTTTCACTTTTCAGCATTTGAGATTGACCATTAACAAAAGCTAGATCTTGAGGGGTTAAAATGACATCACGTAATTCACGGCTCACCAAAAATTTTTCCGTCTCTACTCCTGTTTCAGCCAATTCTATCCTAACATCGTAATACTTACGAAAAGCTAAAATGATTTCATCAATAATAATTTCAGGAGCAGAAGCCCCTGCTGAAAGACTGACAATGGAAAGAGCTCCTAAGCGTTCAAAATCAATTTCATCAGCACGTTGAACCAAAACAGCTCGCTGAGCACCAGACTTTTCAGCAACTTCGACCAAACGCCGTGAATTAGAAGAATTTGGCGCCCCAACAATCAAAAATAAATCACTCCCCAGTGCAGCCGCCTTAACAGCATCTTGTCTATTCGTAGTCGCATAACAAATTGACTCTGCAGCCGGTGCTTCTAGGGCTGGAAAACGCTCTTTCAAAACATCAAGAATTCCTGCTGTATCCTCAACAGAAAGTGTTGTTTGGGTCACAAATCCTAACTTATCGCGCTCATCTGGTTGATACTGTAAAGCATCTTCAATCGTTTCAATCAATGTTACAGCCCCCTTTTCAAGCTGTCCCATTGTTCCTATCACCTCAGGATGTCCAGAGTGACCAACCAGAATCACATGACGACCATGACGTTGATGTCGTATTGCTTGTTTATGAACCTTAGAAACCAACGGGCATGTCGCATCAAGATAGAATAAATTATAGCAACGCGCCTCTTCTGGTACAGATTTGGGGACACCATGGGCAGAAAATATCACAGGTTGGCCGCGGTGTTTTTCTGGAATTTCATCAAGCTCTTCAACAAAAATAGCACCGCGTTCCTTCAATCCTTCAACAACATAACGATTATGCACAATTTCATGACGCACATATACCGGAGCACCATATTTTTTTAAAGCGAGAAGAACAATTTGAATCGCACGATCAACCCCAGCACAAAATCCACGTGGACCGCAAAGACGCATTGTTAAAGGAGGAAGTACAGACATGAACCATCCTGAATATCTACAAATTTTGCTACGGTATTTCAGTAGGCTATCGTTATGCATTACACAAGCAATTTAAAGAGAAAAACCGGCAATACACCCTTTTCTATAAGAGTATAGCATATCACCTATTTTTATCACATTTTTTCAAGGGCAACTCTTTTAAATTGCCCCTTTTATTTTGCTATCTAAGAAAAGATAATAAACTATTGTATAAAGACTCAATTAAAAGAGCTCCAAAGAGAGCCGCTAAATAAAATAACGAAAAGAAAAATGTTTTTCTCGCCATTGAAATAGTTACATCATGTGTATGAGCTTTCCACAACCGATAAGAAAAATAAATGAAAATAATGCCAAGGATTGTGGAACAAATACCATAAAAAACACCTCCCAGACCAATGATACAAGGTCCCACTGCACATATTACCATAAGAACAGTATAAATGAAGATTTGTTTTTTTGCTGCCTTTTCACCCCGTACATTTGGCATCATAGGAACACTGGCAGCTTCATAATCAAGCGATGAAAATAAAGAGAGAGACCAAAAATGTGGTGGCGTCCACATAAAAATAATTAAAAATAATAAAAAGCTCTCAACACTCACTGTCCCCGTTGCTGCAGCCCATCCAATCATGGGGGGGAAAGCTCCAGATGCACCACCAATAACAATATTTTGTGGGGTTATACGCTTTAGCCAAATTGTATAAATAACAACATAAAAAAAGATTGTAAAAGCAAGAAAAAATGCTGAAAACCAATTAATAAAAACCCCCATAACGAGCACAGAAAATACTGAAAGAATCATACCAAAAACAAAAGCCCTCTTCGCACTAATCTTACCAGTAGGAATAGGACGATTTTTGGTACGCTCCATCACTGCATCAATATCAGCGTCATACCACATATTAAGTGCTCCAGCAGCACCACCGCCTATAGCAATACATAAAATGGCTAAAAAACCATAAAATGGATTCATATGAACTGGTGCCAAAACCAACCCAACCAGAGCCGTAAATACAACGAGTGACATAACCCGTGGCTTTAATAACGTGATATAATCACCAATACTAGATTTTGGTGGAAATGATTTACTACTTGCAGCTGAAAATTCTTCCGAAACAGACATTCCACTCAAAGACCCTTTCTATTTCCATCATCCTCAAAAACACGACCAAACATAGCGAAACCACTAACGACGACCATAATACTTTTGAGAACATATAGGATACCTCCCCTTATATATGTCTCCTAATAAAGAGGAAAATATTCGCAATAAAAATATATTTTTCAACACACATTATTTCTGATACGAAAAATCTATCACAAAAGCGTATGATACCAGATATTATAAAGCAATGCTAAAGATATTGTCGTCCATTTCTTTTATTTGTGCATATAGATTAATATGTTTGGGTTGATAATGGTTTTGTGTTACATTCCTAGTTTAATTATTTACTCTCAATATAGAGCTATGCTTCGTTATGTGATGCTGATGTCGTTAGGGTTTCCTGTGATACTTGATAAATTTCTTAAAAAAACTTTTTTTATGAGTGCTATTATTTACATACTCTATAATGTGTCTGCTCATCACGCATTTGCACAGAAATCTGATACGCAAAATGTTCCTGTACCACAAACCTATGGTGCGTGGACAAAAGTCTGCTCTCTGCCACTCGGTACACCTAACATGCAATGCGAAATTGTACAAAGTGTACACACACAAAATCGCCATGACATTACCCTACGTGTTACATTTTATAAGCTGCCTAAAAATCAAGGTGCTTTGATGCGCGTCTTTGTTCCAATCCGTGTTGAGTTGCGCCCTGGTGTTGGTCTTAAAGTTGATGATAAAAATATAGGAAGAGTAGAATATCGCCGTTGTCTTGGTGATAATTGTATTGCTGAAGCTGTTCTTAAAGAAGACATATTACAGCTTTTTTTAAAAGGTAAAATGGCAACCTATTTTATTTTTACAACTCCCGAGCAAGCCATTGGAGGACCCATTGATCTCCAAGGTTTTAGTGATGCCTATACATCTCTACCAACATAATAAAATCAAGGCCCATTTAAGTGACCAAGGTTTTATAGATTATTTCACAGCCTCTTAAGACAACCCCCATAGAAATCTTCAAAGCGTTCATAAGAACATAAAAATAGGATAACCAATATGAAATCGCTCATTGACCATTTTGATATTGCTTCATCTAAAGTGCAATCACTTGTACAGAACACGCTTCATCATGCTGATGATGGTGAACTTTACCTAGAGTACACCGAAAATGAAACCCTTTTATTTGATAATGGACAGCTTAAAAATGGCTCATTTCATCAAGATATGGGGTTTGGTTTGCGCGTTGTTGCTGGAGAAGCAACAGGCTATGCGCATTCTAGTGAATTATCCGCTGCTGCACTTAAACGTGCCAGTGAAGCGACAAAAGCCGTTACTTATAACAATCATGCGGGGCCTTATAGCGTTGCACCTCAAAAAACAAACAAAAAACTTTATCAACCACATAACCCCCTTGATACACCATCATTTGAAGAAAAAAGTGCACTGCTGCAAAAAATTGATACCTATTTACGAGCAAAAAATAATAAATTGCATCAAGTAACTATTTCTCTTTCCGGTTCCCTACAGCATATAGAAATTTTACGCGCAGATGAGAATCTGGTTCGTGATATTCGTCCCCTTGTTCGACTTTCTATCTCTGTGGTTGCCGCTGAAGGAAATCGACGTGAGAGTGGTTTCTATGGATGTGGTGGACGGCAAACATTTAATCAATTCATTCGTGAAGAAAATTGGAAAAAAGCTGCTGATGAAGCTTTGCGCATGGCTCTCATAAACTTAGAGGCAGAAACAGCACCAGCTGGAACATTTGATGTAGTTTTAGCCAATGGATGGCCCGGTGTCATGCTTCATGAAGCCGTAGGACATGGTTTAGAAGGTGACTTTAACCGCAAAAAAATGTCTGCTTTTGCCGGACTTTTAGGCCAACAAATCGCGGCAAAAGGTGTAACTGTCGTTGACGATGGTACAATTCCTCAGTGCCGTGGCTCACTCACCATTGATGATGAAGGAACACCTTCAGGATATAACGTTCTTATTGAAGATGGAAAACTCGTTGGTTTTATGCAAGATAGACTAAATGCCCGACTGATGCGGGTTAAGCCAACAGGAAACGGACGACGTGAATCCTATGCATATGCCCCAATTCCACGAATGACCAATACGATGATGCTGGGAGGAGATAAAACACCGGAGGAAATTATCTCATCCTTAAAAAATGGTATCTATGCCGTCTCATTTGGTGGAGGACAAGTTGATATCACTTCTGGAAAATTTGTCTTTGAATGTACTGAAGCTTACAAAGTAGAAAATGGCAAAATTATAGCACCTATTAAAGGTGCTACCCTTATCGGAAATGGACCAGATGCCATGAAACGTATTACAATGATTGGGAATGATAGCAAACTTGATAATGGCATCGGTATGTGCGGAAAAGCAGGACAAAATGTTCCTGTTGGCGTTGGACAACCTCATCTGCGAATCAATAATATGACAATTGGTGGGACGGCGCTGACGATGTCATAAATGAGCAATCGTATATATTGACTATTTCCAAACAGTATCATCTACTTTTGCGTTAAAATGGCCTATAAGAGAAATAAAGTGGTTGATTCTCAAAAAGTTTTTATAAAGTACAAAGTACAAATAGGTGTTTTTTTATAATTCATAAAAAAAACACTGAACAAGAAATTCTCATTTTGTTCAGTGTTTTCATTCAATCTAATATGAATTATTTTATAAATTTGATTTGATGAGAAAGTCTGGACCAAATTTAAAAGTGCTCGCCAATTAAGGCTAAAGTTTCCAACCTGTCTTTACTTTGCGTTTACTCAGAACAGCAACAATTTCAACATGGGATGACCATAAAAATTGATCAATCGGTATGATTTTTTCTACGGTATAACCACCTGCAACAAGAAGAGATAAATCACGAGCAAATGTAGAAGCGTCGCAAGAAATAGCTATAACGCGTGGTATTGCTGCCTTAGCCAATTCACGAACTTGTTCTTCGGCACCAGCACGTGGAGGATCAAAGACAATATAGTCAAAACATTCAAGTTCTTTTACAGAAAGTGGACGACGGAAAAGGTCGCGCTTTTCACAACTAACTGTTTTTAAACCAGTTGCAGAACGTACTGCTGAATCTAAACTTTCTAACGCTGCTTCATTACTTTCCACTGCATGCACATTCACCTTTTTAGCCATCCGTAAGGTAAATGTGCCTACCCCTGAAAACAAATCAAGAGCATTCTTTGCTTTCTTTAAATGAGTCATAATAATATGACTCATGACGTTTTCTGCTTCAAGTGTGGCTTGTAGAAAACTGCCAGCTGGCAATTCAACACACACATCCCCAAAATAAATCAAAGGTTTTTCCTGCTCAATCCAAGTCTCACCTTCAACAGATAATCGCGTGATTCCACATGAAAGCGCTGCTGATATCATTTTTTGACGAAGTGACTCATGGCGTATAACACACCCCTTAAAAGCAACATCTAAACCATTTTCAACATGTGTTATTGTGATGTGAAACCGTTTTACATAATCGCTTAAAAAAGCGCATAACATCTTAATATCATCCAGCTTAGATATAATCTCCGGACAACTCACTGGACATTCCTCAAGAGCAACAATTTCATGAGAGAGAGCGCGATTAAAACCAACTTTCTGCCCTTGTAGTGTCATAGATGCTGTGAGCGTCATCCGCCGACGACTATAAGGCTTACATGCAACTAAAGACGAAACAGCAATATCAAGCCCATATTCTTTCAGCGCATCAACCACCAGTTGTCTCTTCCATTCATGATAAGAATCGATATGCCAATGTTGAAGTGCACATCCTCCGCATTCTCCAAAATGCTGGCAAAGAGCCTCGATACGCTCTGGTGACTTTTCCTTTAAATCTATAAGCTTTGCATATTTTCCATGAATAGAAATTTCCGCAAACTCTCCTGGTAAAGTAAAAGGAACATAGATCAAACCACGCAATGTTTTTATGACACCATGACCATTCGCCCCCATATGATCAATTATAACATTGTTATTCACTCTTGTTTTTCTCCGAATAACAAATATTCTAAATTACCATCACTGCCTGCGATAGGTGAAGGAAGCAAACCTTTTGCACTCCATCCATTTTGCAAATTCAGCCAATTAAAAAGCCTTTCAGCAGTTTCTTGAGCCATTGATGGATCTTTTAGTATCCCCCCTTTACCAAGATGATCACGCCCCACCTCAAATTGAGGCTTTACCAATAAAACGGCTTGCGCACCTTTCTTGGCTAAAGACAAAACAGGAGGCAATGCAAGTTTGAGAGAAATAAAGCTAACATCTGATACAATGAGATCAATTTCCCGTCCATTTAAATGTTCTTGTTTTAAATCTCTAGCATTTAAACCTTCTAATAAAGTAATTGCACTATTGCCCAACAAACGTGCATCCAATTGATGATGCCCCACATCAACAGCAATAACATGTGCTGCTCCACGTTCTAAAAGAACTTGTGTAAACCCTCCTGTTGATGAACCAATATCAATGGCAGTTACTCGATTCATGACAATTGGAAACACATCAAGAGCACTGATTAACTTTAATGCCGCACGCGAAACATAATTCTGCGCTCGATCACAAACAATAATTTCTGCGTCATCAGAAATAATTTGCCCAGCCTTTAAAATGATTTCACCATTCACCTTAACGGTTCGACGAACAATAGCGTCACGTGCGCGTGAACGTGTGGTAAAAAAGTTTTTTTCAACTAAAAGAATATCAAGCCTCTTTTTGATGGCCATTTTATACTCAAATTTTCTGTACTGTCCGCATCTCACGTCCTAAGGCAGCAAAGACCATGTTGACAATACCGACAGCATCAAGTCCTATGCGGGAAAGAACTTTTTCTGGTGAACCATGATTTAGATATTCATCAGGGAGTTTTAATGTACGTACTTTCAAACCATGTTCTAAGAGCCCTTTTTGTGCCAAAAATTGTAATAAATGCGCTCCAAACCCACCTATAGCACCTTCTTCAATTGTTACTAATATTTCATGCTCACGAGCCAAACGGCACATCAAATCTTTATCCAAAGGCTTTGCAAACCGTGCATCTGCAACCGTTGTAGACAATCCTTCCACACTCAACATATCGGCAGCCACCAAAACTTCCGACATCCGCGCTCCAAAACAAACCAAAGCAACCCGATTTCCCTCACGCAGCACCCGCCCTTTTCCAATCTCTAGGAGTTCACCGCGCTGCGGTAAATCTATACCAATGCCTTCACCGCGCGGATAACGAAAAGAAATTGGCCCCTGATCATAAGCTGCAGCAGTACGCACCATATGCATCAATTCAACCTCATCAGAAGGTGCCATCACAATAAACTCAGGAAGAGTCGCCAAAAAAGCAATATCAAAGCTGCCCGCATGTGTTGGGCCATCTGCCCCTACAAAGCCTGCTCGATCAATTGCAAAACGCACTGGTAATTTTTGTATTGATACATCATGAATAATCTGATCATAAGCACGCTGTAAAAAAGTAGAATAAATAGCGACAAAAGGCTTATACCCCTCACAAGCAAGTCCCGCTGCAAACGTCACTGCATGCTGCTCAGCAATACCAACATCAAACATTCTTTCAGGAAATTTTTCAGCAAAAGTATCAAGACCTGTCCCCGTTGGCATTGCTGCCGTTATGCCCACAATCTTCTCATCATGCATAGCTTCTTCTATTAAAGCTCTTGAAAAGACTTTCGTATAAGAAAGCGCATGACTTTGTGCTTTAACCTGTTGACCGGTTATAATATCAAAACGGTTAACACCATGATATTTATCCGATGACGCTTCCGCAGGTGCATATCCTTTCCCCTTATGTGTAACAACATGCACCAAAACAGGACCATGAGGATATTCACGAACATTTTTTAAAACCGGTAATAAATGTCTTAGGTTATGACCATCTATTGGTCCCACATAGTAGAAGCCAAGTTCTTCAAATAAAGTTCCCCCAACCAATAATCCACGTGCAAGCTCCTCTGAACGACGTGCCTTATCTAAAAAGAATTTTGGTAATTTTTCGCCTAAACTTTTTACGCGTTCACGCAAGTTACGATAAGCAGGACGAGAAACCAACCGTGCAAGATGAGCACTCATAGCACCCGTGGGTGGTGCAATCGACATATCATTGTCATTCAGAATAACAATCAAACGCGCATCTAAAGCACCAGCATTATTCATCGCTTCATAAGCCATACCAGCAGACATAGCCCCATCACCAATGACAGCAATGATATTCCGCTTTTCCTCTGCCTTCAAAGCACTCGCCACCGCCATACCAAGACCAGCAGAAATAGAAGTAGAAGAATGCCCCGCACCAAATGGATCATATACACTTTCTGAACGTTTCGTAAAACCCGATAACCCACCTTCTTGACGTAATGTGCGGATTCTATCTCTACGCCCCGTTAAAATTTTATGCGGATAAGCTTGATGGCCAACATCCCAAATAAGCCTATCCCCAGGTGTATTAAAAACATAATGTAATGCGATAGTGAGCTCAACAACACCAAGACCAGCCCCAAGATGCCCCCCCGTTATGGACACTGCATTAATTGTTTCTGTCCGCAACTCATCAGCCAAATTGATCAAATCAGACTCAGGTAAAGCCCGCAAATCATGGGGCAAAAAAATACGGTCAAGTAACGGCGTCAATGTGCGAGACAAAAAAAACTCCTTAATATGATCTCAAGAAAGGAAAAGAATAAGTTCTCCCTTTTCTTCTATTGATAGTTTAGCATATTTTTATGAGAAAAATGAGAAAACGTTCTCTGCAAATGAAAGTTTATGATCTTTTTCATTAATTGACTTATTGAGTCAAAAAACCGACAAAATACGCTTTTTAAAAGCCAAATGACTGCATCTCCGATCTTGCAATAAATACTCTAAAATGATTCACTCTTATTCAGAATCAAGAAGCTCTACACCCTCTGGAGCCCCTTTATCAGAAAGTTGAATTTTCTCAACTTTCGCTTCAGCTGCTTTTAAAAGTATCTCACAATGCTTTTTAAGAGCTTCACCACGCTCATAAATATCTATTGACTGTTCTAAAGGAACATCCCCACGCTCTAGATTCTCAACAATCGCTTCAAGTTGCTTAAGCGCTTCTTCAAAACTTAACGCTGTAATATCTCCCTTATTGACCTCTTGTTTCATATAATCCTCATAAAGCACTCGTTTTGGATATACGAATTCCAAAACCCTCTAGACCTATATAATGACGTTCTTTAAAAGCATCAACAATAATGGAACGGATTCCTAGATGCTTCAAAATTTGTGCTCCTAAACCAATTTGGTGCCATTCTTCTTCACGTTTCATTGCTTGTACATGATTTTCTAAACCTTCTTTCACCATCTTCTGAGCATCAATCATTGAGTTTACACGAACAGACTTTTCACGCAAATAAACAAACACACCACATTTCTCTTTTTTTATCATCTGCTGCATAATCGCTGTAATATTTAAAGATTGATCAAAAACATCATTCAAAATATTTTCATGATGCATCCATACAGGAATATTCTCCCCCCCACAGATATCACCAAAAATAATTGCAATATGTTGTATTGGCTCCCAAGGAATTTGATAACTGTGAACAACAGCTGGCCCAATTGATGTTTCAATAGGCATTTTTCCAATATGCTTGATCAAGGTTTCTTTACGTTGGCGATAAGCAATCAAATCTGCAACGGTTATCATATGCAGTCGATGGTCCTGTGCAAACTTTGTAATCTCCTCTCCATGTTTAACGCTTCCATCATCATTAACCAACTCACCAATAACACCAACGGGTGGCAAACCAACTAATTTACATAAATCAACAGCTGCTTCCGTATGCCCCGAACGCATAAGAACGCCCCCTTCATGCGCAATCAAAGGAAAAATATGTCCTGGACGAACAAAATCATCCGGACCAGCATTGGCATTAGCAAGATTACGCACAGCTAATGTACGATCATGTGCTGAAATCCCTGTTGTTATCCCATGTTTAAAATCAACAGTAACAGTAAATTGGGTACGATGTGTCGAATAATTCTCTGACACCATAGGTGTAAGATTAAATCGTTGTGCTTCTTCTTTTGGCATAGGAGCACAAACAATCCCAGTTGTATGACGAATGATAAATGCCATCTTTTCTTCTGTGCAATGAGCAGCAGCAACGATTAAATCACCTTCATTTTCACGATCATCATCATCAGTCACCACAACAATTTCACCACGCTCAAAAGCACGAATTGCAGAAACAATTTTATTTTCATTATAGGCCATTATTTTCCTCTTGAATCACCCAACTTGACCACGGTGCCTGAGATAGTGATCCGCAATAGCACAAGCGACCATCGCCTCACCAACAGGAACAGCACGAATCCCAACGCAAGGGTCATGACGTCCCTTCGTTACAACATCAACGTCATTGCCATGAATATCAATCGAACGACGAGAGGTTAAAATTGATGAAGTGGGTTTCACAGCAAAGCGAGCAATAATTGGCTGCCCACTCGATATTCCACCTAAAATACCACCTGCATGATTAGATAAAAAGATGGGTTTTCCATCATTTCCCATCCGCATTTCATCAGCATTTTCTTCTCCCCTTAAGCAAGCTGCTGCAAAACCATCACCTATTTCAACCCCCTTTACCGCATTAATAGACATGAGCAATGATGCAATATCCTGATCAAGCTTCCCGTAAAGAGGAGCGCCTAAACCTGTCGGAATATTTTCTGCAATAATCTCAACAACAGCACCAACCGATGAACCATCTTTGCGCACTTTATCTATATAATCACTAAAAACCTGCACCATCTCCGCATCAGGCGTAAAAAAAGGATTTTTATCAACCTCCGACCAATCCCAACGATCACGATTAATTCTATGAGGACCAATAGCGATCACAGCCCCCCGTACAACCAAACGAGGCACAATTTTACGAGCAACAGCGCCTGCGGCAACACGAGCCACCGTCTCACGTGCAGATGCACGACCACCACCGCGAAAATCACGAATACCATATTTAACATCATAAGTATAATCAGCATGTCCCGGGCGATATTGATGAGCAATGGAACCATAATCTTTAGAACGCTGATCTGTATTTCGAATCAAGAGAGAAATGGGGGTTCCCGTTGTTACCAATGCTGCCCCATCATCATGCAAGACAGTTCCGGAAAGGACCTCTATCCGATCCAACTCTTGCCGCTGCGTTGTATAGCGAGATTGTCCTGGTCTGCGTTTATCAAGATAACATTGAATATCTGAAAGAGTAAAAACAATGCCTGGAGGACAACCATCTATGACACAGCCCAAAGCAGCACCATGACTTTCACCCCATGTTGTTACACGAAATAAATGACCAAATGTATTATGCGACATAAAAAGTGACCCATTTCTCAGTCAAATATAAGCAACCACAACTTATGTTGGGTTGGACACAAATAGCTTCCTTTCCAAAGTGCTATTCACTGTTTTAACTTTGGTCAAATCACCAATATTAAATAAAGCTTTATCAATAAACCTTATTCTTTAACGACAGAAATATCCGGCGCATCAACAGCCTTCATACCGATAATGTTGTAACCTGAATCCACATGATGCACTTCACCTGTAACAGAACGAGACAAGTCTGAAAGAAAATAAAGAGCAGAATCACCCACGTCTTCAATTGTTACAGTACGGCGTAAGGGAGCATTATATTCATTCCATTTTAAAATATAACGAAAATCACCAATACCAGAAGCAGCTAAGGTTTTGATTGGTCCAGCAGATATAGCATTAACACGAATATGCTTTGGCCCCAAATCCACTGCGAGATACTTCACACTTGCTTCAAGTGCTGCCTTAGCAACCCCCATTACATTATAATTGGGAACAACCTTTTCCGCACCATAATAGCTCAGTGTTAAAATTGAACCACCATCTGACATCAGTTTCTCGGCACGTTTTGCCAAAGCTGTTAAAGAGTAAACGGAAATATTCATGGTCATCATAAAATTCGATTCGCTAATATCAATATAGCGACCACTTAATTCATCTTTATCAGAAAAACCAATAGCATGAACTAAAAAATGGAGCTTACCCCATTTCTGCTCTATTATTTTAAAGACTGCATCAATTGATGCACTATCAGCAACATCACAATGACCGCAAACAAATCCTTGTACTTCCTCTGCCAAGGGTTCAACACGCTTTTTCATTGCCTCACCCTGATAGGTAAAAGCAAGCTCTGCTCCAGCACTACTTGCCGCTTTTGCTATCCCCCAAGCGATAGAGCGATTATTAGCCAATCCCAAAATTAGCCCACGCTTGCCATACAATAAACCATTACCCTTAGCCATCAGCACTGCCCCATTGTTGTTTACAATAAATACTTATTTATCTGCCTATGGCATAGGTGAACTTTTTCTTCAAGTAATTGGTTTCAAATCAAACAAAAATGACGCTTTTATACCACGTAAAAACTAACTTTTTTGTGTTTGCAAAAATTGTTCCAGCGCTGCATCTCCACCTTCCGGCAACATAATACGAACATGTACATAAAGATCATCTCTTGTGCCATTTTTTAAACGAAGCCCTTTTCCTTTTAATCGTAAAACACGATCCGAACTCGACCAAGCAGGAATAGTGAGAGCCACACGCCCCTCTAAAGTTTCAACCTCTTCTTTTGCTCCCAAAACGGCATGTTTCAAAGAAACAGGTAAATCAAAATGAAGCGCCCTTCCCTCAACACGTAAGCGAGGATGCTTTTGAATCTGAATAGTCACTAAAGCATCTCCAGCTTGCCCATAAGATACCTTTTCTCCCTGGCCTTTTAAACGAATAGTTTGGCCATCCTCAATATAATCTGGAAGCTTAATGTGTAACCTTTTCCCATTTGGAAAAACAGCTTCTACTTTTTCTGCTCCAACCATCTGCTCTAATGTGATTGCAAGATTGGCACGAATATTTTCCCCCTGTTGAGGACGACTATACCGTGTAGAGTTTGAAAAACCCTCTCGACCTCCAAACAGATCACGAAAAATATCACTGGCATCAAAATTTGCACCGCCGGAAGAACCGAAATCAAATCCCTTCGCTCCTCGTGAAAAAGGATTGTGCTGATTGCCAAAATTATCACCAGCACCATAGGCTTGATAAAGTGGTTTTCCTTCCATATCAATTTCACCACGATCAAATTGTGCTTTTTTGTCTTTATCACCTATAATCTCATAAGCTTGATTAATTTCAGAAAACTTTTCTTTAGCCTTTGCATCACCCATATTGTGATCCGGATGATACTTCTTTGCTAATCTTCTGAATGCCGATTTAATCTCTTGCGGCTTTGCGGTACGTGCCACACCCAAAACCGCGTACGGATCACGCATATTGTCCTCTTTTCAATTTTTTCATCTTTAAAATATCAACAGATAGACTGTCCACTATCCCTCACAACTTCATTGATTTATTCGAAAATATGATTTTCTCTTTCTATTATATGTCTATTAAAAAACTAAAATACCAGATAAAATCCATATTTTATTTCATATAGCTCATTGCATTTTATGCTAAAAACAAAAATGATTTAAATATCATACATAACAGTATCGGATTTTTGAAATAAGAAAACAACACTTTAGCTTTTGATGAAAAAGTAAATTAAAGAGCTCCTCTAACTATGCTCACAGATACTCAAAGGTAACGTACTATGAATAATAAAGTACAAACAGACGATGGTTTTATGCAAACACAAGAACCTTTTTCACTTTTTACAAAGTGGCTCAAAGAGGCAACAGTGAGCGAAATAAATGATCCCAATGCTATGGCATTAGCAACAGTTGATGAAACAGGGATGCCTAATGTCCGTATGGTCCTTCTCAAAGATTACGATGCTCAAGGTTTCATCTTCTATACGAACTATGAAAGCCAAAAAGGACAAGAAATTTTAAAGTCAATGAAAGCGTCTTTAGGTTTTCACTGGAAATCACTACAACGGCAGATCAGAATTCGTGGGTTTGTGGAAAAAGTGAGTACGCAAGAAGCAGATGCGTATTTCCAATCACGACCACGTGGAAGTCGAATTGGAGCGTGGGCATCCAAACAATCGCGACCGTTAGAAAACCGTTTTGTGCTCGAAAAAGCAATTGCTCAATATACGACACGTTATGCGATAGGGAATATCCCACGTCCACCCTATTGGTCTGGATTTCGTGTTAAACCTCTTTCTATTGAATTCTGGCATGATCGCCCATTTCGCCTACATGACCGCCTTCTCTTTACACGTGATTCTGTTGAACATGATCATTGGCAAAGGCAAAAACTCTACCCTTAATTCTTCATAAAAACTTTACCCAACGATTTAAAACCCTTTTACAAAATTAAGGAATGGATCGCTTAATTCAGTTTAAACGAGATGATGAAACCTTATGAGTTTTTTATAATAATCTTTTACCAATTAAATATTTTGCAAAAATTATCATTATAAGGACTCAATTGAAACGCCCCCCTATATTCAATAAGCCTTTAGAATAACCGAAATATTAAACAAAGGACGGGGAAGCGTAGTTCATATCAAAGAAAATAGTTTTTCCGATATTTTCACGTAAATATATTTTGATTACATCCTAGATAAACTAGCAGATTAACACAATGAAAATTATAAAAAGAACAACCCCTTAAGAACAGCAAAAAACACACAATCGCATTTTTTGACACATTTTTATGAATCTTAAATTGTAGGGAAGAATATCATCCATAAACCACCGCACACTAAACCAGCAAAAACGATAAAACCAATAAAGGAGTTCGATTTAAAAAGCTGTAGGCATTGTGAGCTGTCATCTATATCAATGATTTTAATTTGAATGAACATGTGAATACTTGCCACAACAATTCCCACAAAACTAATAATTGGGATCTTTGCCAAATAAAATGCCAAACTAACAAGTATTACAAAGCCACTATATAAAAAAACTAAAGCACATTTTGTACCCTTACCAAAGAGAAGTGCTGTGGAACCTACCCCAACGGTCACATCATCTTCCTTATCTTGATGCGCGTAAATTGTATCATATCCTATCGTCCATAAGATTGACCCTAGATACAGTAAAACCGGAGCAAGACTGAGATTTCCATACACCACTGCCCACCCCATTAATGCCCCCCAATTAAAGGCAATACCCAAAAAAAGCTGTGGCCAGTACGTTACACGTTTCATAAAAGGATAAAGTGCAACGGCTACCAATGATGATATCCCCAGAAAAAAACTAAACTTATTAAATTGTGATAAAACAGCTAAACCAACCAAACATTGAACGAGAATAAAAATTTTTGCCTGAAGTCGACTCACATGTCCCGTTGGTAACGGACGAGAACGTGTCCTCTCCACCTGAGAATCAATTTTATGATCAATAAGATCGTTCCAAGTACAGCCTGCCCCGCGCATAGCTATAGAACCTAGAAAAAAAAGAAAAAGATACCAAAACCAATGAAATAACCTCGATAACAGAGGAAGCAAATGCATTTCGTAAGAAAGAAAAGCCATTGTTGTTGACCAGAAACAAGGCCACATCAACAATTGCCACCCAATAGGTCGATCCCAACGTGCTAATTGAGCATAAAACCACAAAGAAGAAGGAAGAAACCGATAAACCCATTGTTTTGAAGATGCATCCACAACTCGTCCCTGATGCTCACAAGATTGAATATGTGCAATATTTTTACTTTTTTTTACCATATAATCTTACCTTTGATCTTGCGATAGAGACATTTCATTCTTATGACAAGAAAACGCATTTCATTATCTTCTATGATAGGAGCAAACAATGAACATCCTTCTTATTGGCTCAGGCGGACGTGAACATGCTTTAGCATGGAAAATAGCAGCATCGCCACTGCTAACAAAATTATATTGTGCTCCTGGAAATCCTGCAACAATGGAATTGGGTGAAAATATTAATTTGAATATTGACGATCATTCTCTCATTATTGAATTTTGTAAAACACATTCTATTGATCTCGTGGTTGTTGGACCGGAAGCCCCACTTGTTGCAGGCATAACAGACTCCCTTAATAAAGCTGATATCTGTGTATTTGGCCCCTCTCAAGAAGCTGCCAAGCTAGAAGGTTCAAAGGCTTTCACAAAAGATCTATGCTATAAGAATAACATTCCTACAGGAATCTACCAATGCTTTAATGATGCTGTAAACGCTAAAGCCTACATTCGTCAACAGGGGGTCCCCATTGTCATTAAAGAAGATGGTTTAGCAGCCGGTAAAGGTGTTGTTGTTGCAACAACAATAGAAGAAGCATTGAGTGCAGTTGATTCTTACTTCAAAAATACTCTTGATAATATAGAGAAAAAAATTGTGATAGAATCTTTTCTGGAGGGTGAAGAAGCCAGTTTCTTCTGTCTTTGTGATGGTAAAATTGCTCTGCCCTTTGGGTCAGCACAAGATCATAAACGTGTGGGTGATGGTGATACGGGAGCAAATACCGGTGGTATGGGTGCCTATTCACCAGCTCCTATTATGTCCAAAGAAATGGTTGATCGTACTCTTAAAGAAATTGTTGAACCAACTTTACGGAGTATGAATGCAATGGGAACTCCTTTTAAAGGTATTCTTTTCGTCGGATTGATGATTACACAAAAGGGGCCTGAACTCATTGAATTTAATGTGCGATTTGGTGATCCTGAGTGTCAGGTCTTAATGATGCGTCTTAAAGATGATATCCTCCCACTTCTTCTAGCTGCTGCCCAAGGAAATCTTGAACAAAAATCTTTGCAGTGGTCTGAAAAAACTGCTTTGACTGTTGTTATGGCTGCCAAGGGTTATCCAGCCTCCCCTCAAAAAGGGACTGTGATTCGTAACCTTGATCAGGCAAATGCTTTATCTGATGTAAAAGTTTTTCAAGCTGGTACAGCACTCCGCAATGGAGAACTCATCGCCAATGGTGGACGCGTTTTAAATATAACAGCAACTGGAGAAAACGTTACACAAGCACAAAAACGTGCTTATGAAGCTGTCAACTGTATTAATTGGCCAGAAGGTTTCGTTCGCCACGATATTGGATGGCGTGCCATTATGCGAGAAAGCTAAATTCTTTTGCTCCTCTCTTCATAATTTGATCATTTAAGTGACAACATCATATATAAATTCACGAACTCTTACGACTCATGGCTTTATAAAGAATATTTATCTTTGAAAATTCAGAGACTTCTAACAGACTATTCGTGCCCATCAAAAAACAACTAAAAACTTTTCTCATGGTAAAAATTATAGTTCAACTGTGCGGTTACTTTATTGTCTACTTAAAATTCATTTGTTCACTATTTTTTACAAATAACCTTTTGCTTCTTCAAAAGTGAAAACAAAAATAACCTACTGTCATTGCCATTGCATAATAAAACCATGAAGCCTTTTCTAATATAACCTACGAATGTTTTCACGCTGCAGCAAAATAAAAATCTATATTTATGAATAAGATATTTCTATTATCACTAAAACTAAAGACTTAATAACCTTGGAAGGAAGCATTGCTATTTATAGCGTGACAACCACAGTGCAAAAAATATCTCATGTCATGAATTCTTACAACAACGCCATATGATTAAAAAATCATACCTTAGTTTATAAAAATAATTTATTTTTTCATGCTGAACAAAAGTGCCCAATATGAAAAGATTTTCCCATTTCAATCCTGTTTTCATAGTGAAGCAATAAAAACTACCCGCTTGCGCATTACAAATGGACCCAACATGTCGATACAATAGTTTAAAAGAACTAAAAAACTATCTCTTACACACTCTCTAAATATAAGGGCTGCAGCCATACTGAAATTTAGCAAAGCTCCCATTTACACGCGATAGAATACAAAAAATATCTCAAATAGATAGCTGCACTATTACAACAGAAAAGAACAGGATGTGTATCAATACGAGTGTAACAAAACGCGATTTGCGATCATCAAACGTAACCCGAGGGATTTGTTAGAACGAAGTAAACAACGCTTTTTTTTAGAATTGAGTGTCGTCGAAAAAAATTGACGTAAATCAGAACGATCCTTAACAACAACAACGCGATTATCCTCATTGATCATCAACATAGGCAGGTCATACGTATCTGCCCATAACCTCCAATCCAAAAGAACATTATTTAAATCCCTAGAGACTAAAAGCGGAATGCACACTTCTCTATCTGTGTGAAACAACTCTAAGATAACAGCCTTTTCGCCCGAATGTGTTTTTACAGTACGCGCCGCAATTCCTTTAAAATAATCAGAAGGGATTAAATGCGATAAACTCGAAGAAGTATCCGTTTTTAAAAAAACACCACGCTCACTCAACGAACAAATTATTTTATTGCCCGTTTTTGATGAAAAATAAGTTGTCGTTTGTGGCAAATGGCACGGATCCAACCGAAATTCAAGCACCGCTTTTGCCTGATTAAAGCATTGATTAGCCATATATAGTGTCCCAATTTATCTTAATAATCACACCTTTTAGCAACTTTTCCTCATTGGATTATTAAAAGATTGAATAAAAAAACAACTGGTTTCTTTTTTGGTTATTAAAATCTAAACAAAACGCACGACACAACGCGTTTTTCTCAAATTATAATATTTTTCCAGGATTCATGATCCCTAAAGGATCAAGCAGTTTCTTAATCCCCTGCATCATATCCAACGCAACAGGCGATTTGAAAACACGAAGTTCCTCACGCTTAAGTTGACCAATGCCATGCTCAGCAGAAAACGCACCTTGATAATGCATGACCAAACTATGAATACTATGGTTGATTCGTGACCATAACTGCAAAAATGCAGCAGTATCAGCGCCGATGGGCTGTGTAATATTATAGTGCAAATTTCCATCACCCATGTGGCCGAAACAAACAACACGTGCACCTGGAACAATATCTTCGACAAGATGTGCTGCCTTAGCTATAAAATCAGGAATAGAAGCAGGTGGCACCGCAATATCATGTTTAATAGACCCTCCCGCTAATTTCTGCGCAGGTGATATACTTTCACGCAATTGCCAAAAAAAATCTTGCTGCTTTAAGGATTGTGCAACAACGGCATCTTCTATCACAGCTTCTTTAAAAGATTCTTCCAGAATAATATGAAGCACTGATAAGGCCTCATCCTCTCCCTGCAATGATGAAATATTCATCAATACATACCATTCATGTTGATGCTCAAGAGGGGACCTTTCACGCAGCTTATAGTCTAAAGCCATTTTCAAGCTGAGCTGCCCCATGAGCTCAAAACTCGTTAACATCCCCCCTCCATGACATTGAGCAAGAGATAAAAACTCAAGCGCCTTTTCTGGATTACATAAACCAACCAAAGCGACTGCTTTTCCTTTTGGTTTTGGAAAAAGCTTTAAAACTGCCGCTGTTATGACACCTAGAGTGCCTTCTGCACCAATAAAAAGATTTTTCAAATCATAACCGCTATTGTCCTTTTTGACAAAACGTAAATCATCTAAAATACGACCATCAGGCAAAACCACTTCCAAGCCAAGACACAACTCACGCATATTTCCATAAGCTAAAACAGCTGTCCCCCCCGCATTAGAAGAAAGGTTTCCTCCTATCTGACAAGAACCTTCTGACGCCAATGAAAGAGGAAAAAGACGATCTAATTCATCTGATTTTTTTTGTAAATTTTGTAAAATAACACCAGCCTCCACCACAGCAAAATTACCTTCAAGATTCATACATCGAATCTTATTTAATCGCTCCATAGATAAAAGAACACCATTTCCACTCTTATCAGGCTGCCCTCCCCCGACAAGACCTGTATTGCCCCCCTGTGGTACAATCGGTGTACACGTTTTGGTAGCCAAGCGCATAATTGATGATACTTCTGAGGTAGAAGAAGGTCTTAAAAGCAATGGCGTTTTTCCATGAAACCGTCCACGTTCTTCAAGCAAATAGGGCGCAATCAATGCCTGATCTGTTATAGCATGTGCCTCACCAACAATTTTTCTAAAGTCTTCAATTAATCCCTGCTCCATCTTCATTCCTCCCTTGGAGCCGCTGCACGCCTGAGACGATCATTAATCGCTTCTCCCAATCCGTATGATGGAATAGATTCAACTGCAATACATCTAACATTAAGTGAATCCAACTGCTTCATATATTGGAATAAATGAGAAGCAGCCTCTTCTAATTGTCCATTCTCGCTAAGGTTTAAAATAGCAACGGCATTTTCAGACCCCATGATGCGTTTTTGACCAAATGCCAAAAGTGCTTCACCACTTTCCACTTTTTGTACATTCAAACGAATTACAGCATTTGGCGCATAATGCGATTTTAACATCCCAGGTGCCTCAATCGCAGCCTGTTGATCTAAACGTTTCAGTAATTTACCAGTGATTTTTTCGATTTCTTCAGCGGCAAGTCCGCCCGGACGCAAAAGATAAACCCCCTCATCACAAACCTTAATGATTGTTGATTCAAGCCCTATTTTACAAGGTCCTCCATCAAGGATCAAAGGGACAGATTCCCCTAAAGATGCAAAAACAGCCTCAGCCGAAGTAGGACTAAGACGCCCTGATTGATTGGCACTAGGAGCAGCAAGAGGTCGACCAAAATACTGTACAACTTCTGCAAAACGACTATCTGGAAAACGAACCGCCAATGTATCCAAACCAGAAGTGGTTAAAGGATGGATATTATGCTGGGCTTTCAAAGGGAGAACAAATGTCAAGGGACCAGGCCAAAACGCTTCCATTAATCGACGTGAAAGACAATCAATTTCAACATAGCGTTCAGCCATGTCAATACTGCTTACATGAGCGATAAGAGGATTAAATTGTGGACGCTTCTTTGTGGAAAAAATAGAAGATACAGCCTTTCCATTGGTTGCATCACCTGCCAATCCATAAACAGTTTCAGTGGGAAGTGCAACTATCCTCCCCTGTTCAAGAAGCGAAACTGCTTCCTTGATCGAATCACTATTGAAAGACCGAATTGTCATAATACATCATTCCCGTCGCGTTTTTTAAGAGGTGCAAAGCTATAACGATGTAATCCTACAACTGGGCCATAATGATCAAGAGCGGTACGATGGGCAAGCGTTGCATACCCAACATGTTTTTCTAAGCTATAACCTTTATAAACTTGCCCTGCACATTCCATCATCCGATCACGCGTTACTTTGGCAATAATAGACGCTGCTGCAATGGAAACCGAACGTTGATCACCTTTAATCAAAGCAGTCGCTGGACATGGTAACTTAGAGGGAATATCACGTCCATCCACAAGAACATAATGAACTGGAATTGCTAGCCCCCTAACACAGCGACGCATAGCTTCTAGAGTTGCTTTTCGAATATCAGACTGATCAATCGTACGGGCACAAAGACTAGCCACCGAAATGGCTAATGCACTTCGCAAAATTTCATCATACAGCTGCTTACGCCGCTGAATTGAGAGTTTTTTTGAATCATTTAACCCTTCAGGAATATGATCTTTATCCAGAATGACGGCCGCCGCTACCACAGGTCCAGCCAATGGTCCACGCCCGACTTCATCAACGCCCACTATATGAAGAAATCCCTGTTTTTGCAAATCTAATTCGCATAAAAAATTAGGCTGAAGTGGTAAATTAAACATCTTTGATCAATCACAAATACAATAGAACACACCTAGTTTTTAACGGTCTCTCTCCCGCAGACACCACAGTAAAATAACACAACAAACATCTTGGTAAATTCTCACACAAAAACAAAATAAAAGAAACCAGTTATAGAGCCTCTCCACTTCCATTTGCTTTTTCTACTAAAAGTTATCTCATCATGTGGCCTGTATTATCTAGAAAATAAAAAACTTCCTTCTATTGCTTCATTTCTCCATCACACATGAAAGAATCGTTATCAAATAAAATCTTTTCACTTTATGCTTATCTATCAAACCCTTCCTAAGGTCATAATCGGTTGCACGAACCAACTTGGATGCATCAATTTAATTAAAAGAGCTGCTTTTTCTGCTGTTTGTTGGTCTTTAAAAATACCAAAGCACGTCGCCCCCGATCCAGACATCCGAGAAAAAAGAGAGCCACACGCGTCTAATGTAGATAAGACTTCAGCCAATTGAGGCGCAATTTTCAATGCAGAAGCAAAAAGATCATTACGCGTCTCTTGTAAAGCTTCCACCAATGAATCCACCGTCTTCAAAGCTGTCGGATCAATTTTTAAAGAAGGATAATCATGTCTCTCTAAAGAGTCAAAAACAGCTTTGGTTGCAATCTGTTGACCATGATTCACTAATACTATTGCAAGAGAACAAGCTTCTTTTAGTCGTATAATATCTTGACCAATCCCTCTCACAAAAAGCGGCTGTTGATATTCCAATGCCAAAAGACACATTGGCACATCAGCGCCAAGCACTAAGCTCATTTCTGCTAATTGTTCATAAGAGCAATTAAGCCTCCACTGCTTATATAATATACTTAAAACCGCTGCCGCATCTCCTGAGCCACCCCCAACCCCTGAAGCAACAGGTAACGTTTTAACAAGCCGAAAAAAGGCTGGTTTAGCACTTTCAGGAAATGTCTTATACATAAAATCACGTGCACGAAGCACCAAATTATCTGAATTAGATAAAAGCCCCTGTGCAAACGGACCTGTTAAAATAAAATGATCACATTCACAAGGCGCATAACTCAGACAATCACCGCTGAGACTAAAATAAACCAAACTTTCAATGGAATGATAACCATCCACACGCCGCCCAACAACATGCAAAGCTAAATTCAACTTAATGGGCGTAAAGACATAAGAACATTTTTTGAACGAAAATCGGACATCTGATATCATTTAATGTAATATTCGCCTGCACAAGAATCCTTTACCAATATGTTGCCCTCCCTTGCAGTTGATTGAGGTTCTTTCCCCCTCAAATGTGTTGAGGGAACCGCTTCTTACAAAAATAATAAAGGTAAGAAACTATGACACACAATAAACTGAACACAAACACCCATACCATTTCAAACTTTTTCCTTCTAACAACCCTTTTTAGGCGTCAAACGAATTCCGTTGCGTATGGATTAACCTGCACTTCCAATCACAAACCATAACGCTGCCAAAGTGTACGCTCTTGCGCTGCCATTAAAACACCATCCACTGCTGTATAAACCGCATGAGCAGAAATTCCTGAAGCGGTTTTAGGTCCTAAAAGACTTTTTGGAGGTGCAATTAACCGTAATTTTGTATCATCCCCAAACCGCTCTTTAATAACAGAGCGTACATCATTTAATCCATCGACAAGCCCCAGTTCCACACCTTTCTTTCCACTCCAAAACATACCTGTAAAAATATCTGGATCATCTGATAACTTCGCTGCGCGCCGCTCTTTAACTAAATCAATAAAAGTTTGGTGAACTTCAAGCTGTAGAGACTTTAAATGTTCAATATCTGCTTTCTTTTCAGGCTGAAATGGATCTAATGCAACCTTATTTTTTCCTGCTGTGTAAACACGCCGCTCAACACCAATTTTCTTTAAAAGTTCCGGAAAACCAAAGGATGATGAAACAACTCCTATCGAGCCAACAATCGAAGAAGGATCAGCAAAAATTTCATCTCCCGCGCAAGCAATCATATAGCCACCCGATGCAGCCACATCTTCAACGAACACAAGAACCTGTTTCTTTTTTTCCTCTGCCAAATCACGAATACGCTTAAAAATAAAACGTGATTGTACAGGTGATCCACCAGGAGAGTTGATCATAAGTGCAACAGCCGGTGCTTTCTTATATGAAAAAGCCTTCTCTAAAAGATTTGCACATTTAACCAATGAAACTGTACGCGCCATCGGAGAAGATGAATCCATAATTGCTCCATGAAGGCGTACGACAGGAATTTCGAGTTTCCCCGAATAAAAACGATGTGGAATAAGATTCTTGATAACGTCCATCAACACAACATCTCCTTGTAAATTAAGATCAATCAAATAAGAAAGGACAACAGAAAGGAAGAACGTGATAATAGCCTAAAGCACCAATCACGCCCCACATGATAATTAGAAAGACAATTTCATACAAAGTCCAGAGCCTATTTGATAATAGAATTTCACTTCAAATTTAAGCAATAAACTAAAAAACACAAGATATCATTTTAAAAGTTCCCATAAACTTATACATCCGTTATTGACTGCGTCAATCTGCGGTGAAAAAGCATGACCATCACTCTCATGCATCACCAATGGCGGTAATACAGATAAAGCTGCTCGACTTCCCTGTTTTGCATAAAATAAAATCCGAATTGCCGCCATTTTCGCACGTGCATGAACCGGAATCACACAGATGCCACCAAAGCGCCCTTCTAAAGCACGCAAAATATCATTCAGCGATTGCGGACGCGCAATAAGCCCTAAATATCCCTTTGGCTTAACAATTGCTGCCGCACTCCGTAACCAGCTCTCAAACATCCCTTCAGGCATGACATGCGCCTCAGACTTTTGTCGATCAGGTGTCCTGCGATCTTCAGAACGATTAAAAGGCGGATTCATAATCACAAAATCAAAAGAATTATCTGCTAATCCTGCTTTTATACGCTCTTTCCCTTTGCAAGTAACATCTGCTCTTAACAAACAAATTCGCTCAGCAAGTTTTGCATTTTGTTTTAGCATAAGTGTTTTTTGCGCGTAGGAAACCATAAAGGCTGAACGCTCAACCAATGTAACATGAACATTCAAACAACGCGAAGCAACCGCCAACCCTGCTGCCCCAGCCCCTGCCCCTAAATCAACAACCTTTCCTCTTAAATGATTGGGAACTAAACTGGCTAATAACATAGCGTCCATGCCAGAGCGATGACCATATTTGCGCGGTTGAACAAGATAGAATTTTCCACGATGAAAGCTGTCAATTGTTTCATCAGTCTGATTCGTTGTTTCATCCATTTAAAAGCCTAATGCTTACCTTTACCAACTGAAATTTCCTATCAGCTCTTTTTAAAACAAAACCTTTTCAATTT
This sequence comes from Bartonella silvatica, assembly GCF_040545155.1. Classification (NCBI taxonomy): domain Bacteria; kingdom Pseudomonadati; phylum Pseudomonadota; class Alphaproteobacteria; order Hyphomicrobiales; family Bartonellaceae; genus Bartonella; species Bartonella silvatica. The sequence goes on along the minus strand of NZ_JBEPLI010000002.1, from coordinate 66,988 downwards.
TTTTCCATAGCTTTATAATGACAATATTACCTAAGCCTTTTAAAATGCTCTTTACCAATACATCCAAAACTTGCACTTTAAAGCAACACCAAAAGCTTGTGTCAAAACAAAACTCCCTTTATGCTACTGAACAAAATAAAATGCATATCTGTTCATTGCAATACTCTAGGAGTAAACACATTGAGTGTAGCCACGAAACCAAATCAAACAAGAGATAATCAAACTTCTCTCCAATCTCTTATAAACCTTACTCAAAATGATATGGAGCGTGTCAATCAACTTATCCTCTCTATGGCAAAGTCAGAAGTTGAAATGATTCCCGAAATTTCTCATCATCTTATTTCATCAGGTGGGAAACGGTTGCGCCCTATGATCACTTTAGCTTCCGCTCGTATGTTTGGTTATCAAGGTGATGGACATATAAAGCTCGCAACAGCTGTTGAATTTATGCATACAGCAACCTTATTGCACGATGATGTCATTGATGAAAGTCATTTACGGCGTGGAAAATCAACAGCACGAATGATTTGGGGAAATCAAGCAAGCGTGCTTGTTGGTGACTTTCTATTAGGCCAAGCTTTTAAAATGATGGTTGATGTGGGGTCTATAGAGGCACTTTCTGTTTTAGCAAACGCTGCTGCAATTATTGCCGAAGGGGAAGTTATGCAACTTTCTGCCGCAAATAATATAGAAACAAATTCTTCAGATTATCTTAAAATCATCAATGCAAAAACGGCGGCACTTTTTTCCGCTGCTGCAGAGGTTGGACCAATTATTGCTGGCTATAAAGATCAAGAGCGTACTGCATTGCGTGAATATGGAGCATTATTAGGACTCGCTTTTCAGTTAATTGATGACGCACTTGACTATGGTGGCTCCACTAAGGACTTGGGAAAAAATATAGGGGACGATTTTAGAGAAGGTAAAATCACCATGCCTGTTATCCTCGCATACGAACGCGGCAATGAAGAAGAAAAAACCTTTTGGAAACAAACTCTTGAAAATGGCAATAATGATGATGAAGCCTTCAAACATGCGCAATACTTAATCGAAAAATATAAGTGCCTTACAGATACAATCGAGCAAGCACATCTTTATGGCATGCGCGCAATCGATGCTCTTGCTTCAATAAACAAAAACCTTACTCATGATGCCCTCATTGAGACTGTTGATTTTTGTATTGCACGCGTAAACTAACTTTTTGCAAAAATCACAATATTTTTCAAAAAAGTAATTGAATATGATCTATAAACTACACAGTCGATTGATTACCTTGAAAAGGATTAGCTCTATGTGCAGTGCAAAAATATCCCGCTTTTTGGCTCTCTTTACCGCGGGTGTCATCCTGATGCCATCAGCTACCTACAGTAAAATAAATAGCGCAACAAATGCAATCTCATTTACAGGTGCCTATTTTGCTGGAACAGTTGCAAATCATGAAAATAAGACAGATCTAGCCATTCGTTATTTTAAGCAAGCACTTGTTTATCAACCCAATAACATTGAAGCGCAAAAAAACCTCCTTGAGGCAATGCTTTCTGTGGGAGATTTTAAAGAAGCTGTTCAACAAGCAAAAGAGCTCAAAGCACAAGGTATTACAACACCCTTTGTTTCCTTAACGCTATCAATAGAAAGTCTTATCAAAAAAGACTACAAAAATGCTAAGCTTTTTTTGCAATTAAAAGAACCTCCTGCATCCAATAATCCAGTCCCTGCACTTATCGATGCGTGGATAACATTTGGATCTGGAAAAAAATCACAAGCAATCATTGACCTTGAAAAAATAAAAGGACCACTCTGGTACGATCTTTTTACACGTTATCACCTCGCACTTATGAGTGACCTTGCAGGACGTACAAAAGATGCAGAAAAATACTTCATCGAAGCGCTCAATAATAAACAAGGTATTCTCATCGCCCCCAATACTTACGAACGTATCATTATAGCCTATACCTCATTCCAATTAAACCACAACATGCGCCAGAAAGCTCTTCAGACAATTAAGCATGGTGAACAGATGTTATCAGGTCGTGAAGTCCTTAAAAACATCCGAGAAAAAATTGAAAAAGGTGCTTCTTTAGAAAGACTGGTTAAAACACCCCAACAAGGAGCAGGTGAGCTTTTGTATAATTTTGGAACATCTCTTAACCACAAAAGCTCAGCACGAATTGCACGTATTTTCGAACAATTATCTTTTGCTTTGTACCCTCAAAATGACGCCACATTATTTCAACTAGCTAATATTTCTGCCAAGTTGGATGATACCAAACAAGCAATTAAACTTTACCAAGCCTTACCACCTAAATCTCCTTATTATAGAGATGGACAAATACAGCTTGCATTCCTTCTTGCAAATAACAATAATTACAATGAAGCGATCAAACTACTTACATCATTAAAGAAAACTTTCCCTAATGACCGCTCTATTTTGTTAATATTGATCGCTCTTTATATGCAAGATCATCAATTTACTGAAGCAACCCAAACTCTCGATCATGCTATCGCACGGATAAAAAAATTTCAAAAAGATGATTGGAAGCTCTTTTATCAGCGAGGTATTGCTTTCGAACGTTTAAATCAATGGCCAAAAGCAGAGATAGACCTGAGAAAAGCACTTGAATTTGTTCCCAATCAACCACAAGTCCTTAACTATCTTGGCTACTCACTTGTTGATCGTGGTCAAAAACTTGAAGAATCACTCCATATGCTGCAAAAAGCTTCTTCCTTACAGCCGAAAAATAGTTACATCATGGACTCTCTAGGATGGACATATTACAAACTCAAACAATACAACAAAGCTGTACAAATATTAGAAGATGCTGTTAGATTACAGCCTGAAGATCCAACATTAAATGATCATTTAGGTGATGCCTATTGGCAAGTGGGGAGAAAACGTGAAGCAATATTTCAGTGGCATCATGCCCTTGATGGGGAAGCAAAAGATTCCCAATTAATTCAAAAAAAATTGAAATTTGGCTTACAATAAATAACGGTGCTTGACCATAAGCATATGACACAATAAACACCTATAAAGGTAAAATCTCCTTTAGTTGCTGTTAGTTTAATTCAATATTAAAGAGTATAAAGCGTGAAACTGCCCGAACATCTCAATCCCAAACGTTCTTTTCAGGGGCTCATCTTAACTTTGCAAAATTATTGGGCTCATTATGGATGTGCAATTTTGCAACCTTATGATATGGAAGTGGGAGCAGGAACCTTTCATCCCGCCACAACACTGCGCTCACTAGGGCAACGCCCTTGGAAAGTGGCCTATGTCCAACCCTCTCGGCGCCCAACAGATGGACGATACGGTAAAAATCCAAATCGTTTACAACACTATTATCAGTTTCAAGTCCTTATCAAGCCTTCTCCTCCCAATTTACAGGAGCTTTATATCCAATCACTACAAGCAATTGGCCTTGATACAAAACTTCATGATATTCGCTTTGTTGAAGATGATTGGGAAAGTCCAACTCTAGGGGCTTGGGGACTTGGATGGGAATGCTGGTGCGATGGAATGGAAATTTCTCAATTTACGTATTTTCAACAGGTTTGCGGCATTGAGTGTGCTCCAGTTTCAGGAGAAATTACCTATGGACTTGAACGTTTAGCAATGTATATCCAAGGAGTTAATAACGTCTATGATCTCAATTTCAATGGTTTAGACGGAAAAAACAAAATAAGCTACAGAGATATTTTTCTACAAACAGAACAAGAATATTCCTACTATAATTTCGAATTTGCTGATACAAAATTATTACAACAACATTTTATCGATGCAGAGCGTGAATGTGTTGCATTGCTTGAGGCTGGAAAACCAAATAAAGAAAATGGTCTACATCTATGTGTTTTTCCCGCTTATGATCAATGTATTAAAGCCAGTCACATATTTAATCTTTTACAAGCGCGTGGTGTTATTTCTGTAACGGAGCGACAGAGTTATATTCTTCGCGTCCGCGATCTCGCACGCCGCTGTGGAGAAGCTTTCCTACTCACAGAGGCTGGTCAATTACACACGAAAGGGGAAGTTATCTAATGTCTGATCTTCTTCTTGAACTTTTTAGTGAAGAAATTCCTGCACGTATGCAACGAAAAGCTGCAGCGGATCTCAAAAAACGGATCACAGATCAACTTGTAAATGCAGGGTTAACCTATAGAGCTGCTCGTGAATTTTGGACACCACGTCGGCTAACCTTAAACATACGCGGTCTGTCTATGCGTTCAAAAGATATCCATGAAGAACGTAGAGGTCCCAGTACAAAATCACCACAACATGTCATTGAAGGCTTCCTACGCTCAACAGGATTAAATAACATTTCTGAAGCAGACGTTACACATAATCATAAAAAAGGCGATTTTTATATCGCTAAAATCACCAAAAAGGGACGAAGTGCAGAGGAAATTATTGCCGATATTGTACCAGATGTTATTCGCAATTTCCCGTGGCCAAAATCTATGCGTTGGGGAGAAGATTCAGCTAAAAGTGGTGCATTAAAATGGATCCGCTCTTTACAAAACATTCTCTGCATCTTCGGACCAGAAATTGGTGAAACGCACGTTGTTCCATTTACTGTGGGTTCTCTTAAAAGCAATAATCTGACCTATGGTCATCGCTTCTTAAGCGATGGAAAACCAATCCAAATCCGCCGCTTTGAAGACTATATCACCAAGCTTGAATCCTATAAAGTCATCCTTGATGCTGAAAGACGAAAGAATATCATTTTAGCAGATGCTCAAAATCTTTGCTTTGCAAATGGTTTAGAGTTAATTCAAGATGATATTCTTCTGGAAGAAATTGCAGGACTTGTTGAATGGCCCGTTGTACTGATGGGAAGTTTTGACAAATCTTTCCTTAATATTCCTTCAGAAATTATTCGCTTGACCATTCGAGCTAATCAAAAATGTTTTGTAACCCACAAACAAGGTGAAAAGGAGAAACTCTCTCATTATTTTATCCTTGTTTCTAATATTCTTGCAAGTGATGAAGGCAAAGAAATTTCTAAGGGAAATAGTAAAGTTGTCTGTGCTCGTCTTTCTGATGCCCTCTATTTTTGGCAAACCGATCAAAACAATTTGCCTGATATGAAACATTTAGAACTTTCTGCAAAAAAATTGGATCTTGATTTAAAAAAGCCTCTCGATCAAAGAATGGCGCGACTTGACCATTTAAATGTAATGTTCCATACAAAATTAGGGACGCAAGGCGCAAGAGTAGAACGCATAACAGCCTTGGCTCAAGAAATTGCTCCTTTAGTGCAAGCAGATCCACGCCTTGCTAAACGTGCAGCAGTCCTAGCAAAAGCTGATTTACAAACAGAAGTCGTGGGAGAGTTTCCCGAGTTACAAGGATTAATGGGACGGAAATATGCACTTCTTCAAGGAGAAGATCCCCGTGTAGCTGAAGCAATTGAAGACCACTATAAACCCCTTGGACCAACAGATCGCATTCCAAAGGAACCTCTGTCCGTAACAATTGCGTTAGCTGATAAAATTGACACGCTTGTCGGTTTTTGGTTGATTAATGAAAAACCAACTGGCTCAAAAGACCCCTACGCATTAAGGCGAGCTGCATTAGGAATTATTAAACTTTTGCTTTTGCGTGACTGGAAAATTAATCTTATGCCATTGTTTAAACTGGCAGCAAATCTTTTTTTATATAAGCAAATTAAAAGTCAATCTTCTCAAATAGACAATATACAATCATTGAATCTATCTCTGGAAAAAACAGAATATATTTTATCAGATCTATTACTTTTCTTTCATGAACGTTTAAAAATCTATCTAAAAGAAGAAGGGGCTCGTTATGATGCTGTTGAAGCAATCTTAAACAAAGATGATGATGATTTTTTGTTAATCACACGTCATGTCGAAGCGCTCATCGCCTTCATGAATACAAGTGATGGCAGCAGCTTTTTGACTGCTGTAAAACGTGTTGTGAATATTCTTGAGAATAACCTTCAAAAAGATATCGTCATAGAAAACGAAATAAACCCTGAGCTCTTTATCGAAGCAGAAGAAAAACAACTCTATCAAGCAGTCATTGCCATAGAAAGTAAGGTCCGTGATCACATCAATGCGACAAACTTATCAAATACACTGAATACACTAGCATCATTGGGAAAATTTATCGATAGATTTTTCGAAAAAGTATTAGTGAATGATGAGAATCCCAAAATTCGCGCTAACCGTCTCGCTCTTCTCAAAGATATACATAACCTTACAAAAGCAGTAGCAGACTTTTCAAAACTTGTCGTTTAAAGCTTTAATGCCCTGTCGATTGAGAAAGTGATAAGGTAAAATTTTGTTCTTTTATACAATTTTTATTGTTTAATATATGGTTTTGAATTTTAACATGAGAAAATTTCAACTTAAAATTCAAAATCATTTTAAGTTTTTGCATAACGCATAGCATAAATAACAATTTATAATGATCGATACAAGACATTGATTTATAATGATAATTAAGCGTTATTCATATTAAATTAGAACCCCTAATATCGTAAGATTCTCTCATTTCAAATCTACTTATCCTGAATCAACATCACTTGCTTGCATGTCAAAAGCGAGACTAAAAATTGTTAAAGAAAGGACTAAAAATGGTTCTTATGAACTTATCTTAGCAAGGGCTTTCGCAACACCCACGAGCTAGCAAATATAATGGTGGTGCTGACTTACTACTTCACAAGCGTAAAAATGGTGATGCTCAATGGCTTTATCGCTATATCATTCATAGTCACCGTCGTGAAATGGGCTCTTGGGTGTCTTGAGAGATGTCTCTTTAAAACAAGCACGTGAATATACAAACCAATGGCGTTCGGTTTTACGTGAAGGTCGTAACCCTATTCAAGAACGTAATAAACAAAAGTGTGAGGCAATGAGCAATCTTCATTACTTAAAAGACATTGCTCTAGATGCTTTTGAAAGCCGTAAAGCTGAACTAAAAGGAGATGGTAAAAATGGAGATTGGTTTTTACATTTACGCCTTCATATTCTTCCCAAATTAGGCTGTCTACCTGTTTCAGAAATTACACAAACAGAGATACGCGATACCCTTGCTCCTATTTGGGCATTCAAAAGCTGGCACTGCTCGAACAGCATTGATGTGTTTTAATCTTTGTCTCAAATATGCGTGGCTGCCTTGGGTTTGGATGTTAATTTACAAGCAGTAGAAAAAGCACGCGCTCTCTTAGGAAGATAATGTTATAAAAAACAAAGCTTACCAGCTATAAATTGGAGAAAGGTGCCGAATTTTTACCAATTTCTCTGCAAAACAACAACTATAAAACATTTAGCTTTGCATCTGCTTATTCTGACAGGGTTTCGTAGCAATCCTTTGCGTCATATTCGTGAAGATCAGATCAAAGCATTGATTAAATTTTTAAATCACAACATATGAGTTTATAATGATAATGCAACGTTCGCTATACTCAATGAAAGTGCCGAGGATTCTTGCACTCTAAACCTTCTGGCTATTGGAATAAACATTATCTGCCTACATTTTACAAAAGTAATGGAATGCATCTAAAAAACTATTTGAAAAAGCGCAAATACATCTCTTACAAATCATCTCCATGTAACAAATGTTGCAATACCCTACAACGAATACCTTCATAAAGAGAGCATTATATTGTTTTCTAGAAAATACTAAAAGGCGAAATCAAAAACTCTTGAGACGTGCTTTTGAAACTAAACCACCACCCTATGCCGCAAAAAATGTCAAAAGAAATAGAATTCCTTAAGAACAAAAACACACCCGAAAAAAACAGGCTCTTTGAGCGTTTCAAATTCTTATTTAATTAAGGTATGTTTTCATTTTGCCAAGGGTCTCCTCACAAAGAGAAGCCTTAATAAGTTCATCCGCCTTATCAGAATCTAATTCTTTTGTAATAAGTGTACGAGCAGTAGAAACCGCTAAATCAATTGCAGCTGAAGAAACCATACGGACCGCATCAGCCTCTGCTTGAGCAATCTTTTGCTCCGCCAATTTATTGCGATTCTTTACATATTCTTCTGCCTTCTCACAAGCCTGAGCCATAATAGCTGAAACTTCATGCTTAGCGGCTGCAACAATTTCTTGTGCATCTTTTTCTGCTTCCGCATGTTTGCGTTGATATTCAGCCAAAATCTCCTGCGCTTCCTCGCGAAGACGAAGTGCTTCATCAAGCTCATCCTTGATCCGCTTTGCACGTGCATCAAGATAGCGCACAGCCATTTGTGGAACTTTGAAATAAACCAAAAGAGCTAAAAAGAGAACTAATCCAACAAAAGCCCAAAAAGTATCAGTCATTTTTGTAATCCTCAAGAACCTTCAGCTTTAACAGCAGCATGAACAGAGTCTTTATTAACATCAATATCAATCAATTTTTTGACAATTTCCAAGGCCACTTCTTCGGCAATGGAGTTAACATTTTGCATAGCTTTATCTCGTATTTTTGCTATCTTTTTTTCAGCATCTGTTAGTTTTTTTTCTAAACTGGCTTCGATTTCTTTCCGCTCAAGCTCAGCCTTTTCTTTTATCTCCTCACTAGCAGCCTGCGCCATAACGTATGCCTGTGAACGCGCTTCTGCCAATTTTCGTTCATAGGTTTCAACGACGGTATCCGCTTCCTGCTTCATACGCATTGCTTGATCTAAATCTGATGCGATACGATCCCGACGCGTTTCAATAACACCGCCAATGCGTGGCACAATTACACGTGAAATAAAAAGATAAAAAAGCCCAAAGGAAATTGCCAACCAAAAAAAATGTGAACCAAAATGCACAAAATCAAAAGGTGGAAACACACGATCTGCATGCCCTGCCACATTCTCGATATGCCCCGTCGACGACATTTCAGTTGTTTTGGCATAAGCGTTAGAAACAAGCATTCTCTTTTATCCTTCAAACACCTTATTAAAGTTCTTTAAACTGAAAACTCTCAACCGAAGTAACTTCGCTACAAGGGCCTGTCTAGCTTTTGTATAAAAAACCGACACACCCTTATAAAGCTGACTAAACTGCAAAAAGAAGCAACAAAGCAATAAGCAATGAAAAGATACCCAAAGCTTCTGTCACAGCAAAACCAAAAACCAGGCGACCAAACTGACTATCGGCGGCTGATGGATTGCGTAACGCACCAGAAAGATAGCTCCCAAAAATATTCCCAAGCCCCAAAGCTGTCCCTGCCATACCAAAACAAGCAAGACCAGCACCAATATATTTTGCTGCAAGCACTAATTCCATATTATTCTCCTTTAAAGTGAAAGTGCACCATTTGACGAAAAACCGCCAGTTTGATTAATGTCCTGGATGAACTGCATCATTAAGATACATACAAGTTAAGACCGTAAAGACATACGCCTGAAGAAATGCAACCAAAAATTCAAGAGCAGTAATCGCTACAGTCATAATAAGTGGCAAAATTGAACCACCAATGCCTACAACGCCTACACCAATCATTGAAACAACAAAACCAGAAAATACTTTGAGAGTAATATGACCAGCAAGCATATTCGCAAAAAGACGAAGTGAAAGACTGATGGGACGAGAGAGAAAAGAAATAACCTCAATCATCGTCACAAGAGGCAGGATCATAACAGGCACACCACTAGGGACAAAAACCTTAAGAAAACTCGTCCCATGTTTATAAAAACCATAGAAAATGACCGTTAAAATAACCAACATCGCCAATGAAAACGTGATCATGATCTGAGAAGTAACCGTATAAAAATAAGGAAAAAGACCAATAAAATTAGCAACGAGAATAAAGGTAAACAACGAAAAGACTAAAGGAAAAAACTGTATGCCTTGCACACCAGATGATTCCCGCAGCGTTGATGCAACAAACTCATAAGCCATTTCTGAAAGAGACTGCATCCGTGTTGGAACCAACCCACGACTTGATGATGAAACAAAGAGAAAAACCGAAGTTATAACAACAGTAAAAACTATAAAAAACGATACATTCGTAAACGATAAGTCCATATTCCCTACGGAAATATTAATCAGCCGCGAAACTTCAAACTGATGAATAGGATCTGGAGCGTGTGACGTCACTTCAACCTCATTTACCGGACCTTTTACGGGCCCCTTTACTTTGGCGCGATGCGCCTTTTTGCCCTAATTGACTGGGAGCAACAATGCCCACAGACCGAAGAATATTCAATATACCAGCAGCAAATCCAAGAAAAAGAAAAAACACCAATCCCCACGGTAATGTATCTGCTATCTTGTCAAAGCCCAACCCAAAAATAACACCCACAATAATACTTGCTAGAAACTCACTAGAAAGCTTAACAGCACGTGCAATCCCCGTTTTTTCCTCTCCTTCCTGATTCCCATACCCCCGCCTCTTTAATGCTTCCTTTTGCATTAAAGCTAAACCTAATTTTTGACTACGACATTCCAAATCCTCTGAACGGGAACTCTCTCCTTGCTTTTTTTCTTCAGTCCCCTTCTCTGATACAGCGGGGCCATCACCCTTTGCCATAATCAGCTCCTTAATCAAAAAGCAAAGAAAAACCTATTCTTATAAAATCGTGGACATCATATTGTTCGCAAAATTATTCGTCAAGGTATTAAACAAAATCTCTTACAATTTATCACACAAATTAATTGATCTGACAACTTTATAAATCTCTGTAGTGCACACACTTTAAAATCATACTCTCAATTTTCATAAATACATTTCCAACGCATCTTTAGAAAACCATATCTACGATCATAGAACAACTCTAAAAATAGATTGAAAAAATATTCCCTTAGATCAATCATATATTGCAACTATGATGAATAAGGAAAAAAGTGGCTTTAATGAAAGCGCTATATCATTTAACACATAACAAAATATTGGAATTGAAAACACATAACGCAGTAGACCTACGCTCATCGGATTTTTAAATGGATGTGAGACCACTTTGTATAACTGTCATCAATTTTTTGAGCGCTTATTTTGACAATTGACATACTGCCATATACAAAAAGAATATCGAAAGACTTCTTGATAAAAAACAGTACCACAATTGCCTTCCTTGATTGGCAATTAAGAGCATTTTTTCTTGTATTTAAATGACTTACGAAGAGAATTATACTCTTTCTCAAACGACTTTATTTCTAAATAGACTCCCCTCACAACAATATATATGAATAATTTTTTAAGCCTAGATTTAAAAGAAATTTCAATAAAGAAACACTTTTATGTTTAATGTCGCATCATTTATGTTGATCAATTGTATTGATAAAATAAGAAGATGCTGAATAAATACCTTATTAAAAGTAAAGTTTTATCTCTTGATAAAAAACAATCCATTTGCAATCTAAAAATGTAATAACTTAGAAAAGTCTTATCTTTTGATAACGGACTGTTAAATACAGATTGAATCGACAACAAAACAGAAACGTTACTTCTTTTGCGAACGTGCTGCAAAAGGATTATCCGATGCCCGTAAAGATATACGGATCGGCACACCAGGCATATCAAAAGCATCACGTAGCCCATTGGAAAGATAACGTAAATACGATTGTGGCATGGCTTTTGGTCTCGAACAAGAAACCATAAACCCAGGAGGACGCGTCTTTACCTGTGTTATATATTTGATCTTAAGTCGGCGCCCTGAAATTGCAGGCGGTGGATGATGGGTAACAACAGTTTCAAGCCACCTATTTAATTTTCCCGTGGAAATACGTCGATTCCATACACGATGCATCATGATGACATTTTCCATCAGCTTATCAATTCCTTGACCATATTGGCCTGATAAAGGAACAGCCCTCAAACCACGGACCTGAGGAAGAAGGCGGTTACATTTTTCATACAGATCAATCAATGTCACCTGACTATTTTCAATAAGATCCCACTTATTAAAAGCAATAATTGGAACCCGCCCTTCACGAATGACAAGATCAGCAATTTGTAAATCCTGTTTTTCAAAAGGCACTGTTGCATCAAAAACGATGACCACCACCTCTGCAAAACGAATAGCACGTAAAGTATCCGCAACAGAGAGTTTTTCTAATTTTTCTTGAACTCTTGATTTTCGACGTAACCCCGCAGTATCAAAAAGCTTGATATGACGCCCCCGCCATTCCCAATCAACAGAAATAGAATCACGTGTAAGCCCAGCTTCAGGTCCTGTTAACAATCGATCCTGCTTCAACATACTGTTGATAAGAGTTGATTTTCCTGTATTTGGACGTCCTGCAATCGCAATCCGAATAGGCTTACTTTCATCATAAACAAGCCCCTGCTTTTCCACATCATCACCAACCAATACAGGCTGCATAACCATATATTCTTGTTCTTTGTCACTCTCAAAAGCGCGCTCTTTCCCAACAGCATCTATAATTGCATCACGAAGATCAGAAAGCCCCAAACCATGTTCAGCAGATATTGCACAAGATTTTCCCAAACCGAATGACCATGCTTCATGCACTCCTCCCACAGCTGCATTTGACTCAGACTTATTAGCAACAAGCACGATCGGCTTTCCCGCCTTGCGAACCAGTGAAGCAAAATTTAAATCAATCGGCGTTATTCCACTCTTGGCATCAAACACAAATAAAATAAGATCAGCTTCATTAATAGCAGCCTTTGTATGAGAGCGCATACGCCCTTCAAGCGTATGTTCATCGGCTTCTTCTAACCCTGCCGTATCAATCACATCAAAACGTAAATCTTGAAGTTTTGCCGCATGACCCCGCCTATCACGTGTCACGCCTGGCTGATCATCAACCAAGGCTAATTTTTGCCCCACCAAACGATTAAAAAGCGTTGACTTCCCCACATTAGGGCGACCAACTATAGCAATGGTAAGGCTCATAAAATTATTCCTTATTTAGCTTGCCTTCAGCATGTATAAGCTCAAGCATCATTCGAGCCCGATCTATGACTTTTAATCCTTGTGTCGCCTCTTCAGTAATTTTACGAAAATACCCAACCGCTTCATCTATTTTATCTGCTTTATATGCTGCTAAACCTAACGCTTCTCTCGCAGACATACGCATGGGATCAATATCATTTGCCATATCTTTAACTCGTTTTTTAACATCCTCTAAAGTTCCTGTATCAACCAAAATGTAAGCTGCCCGAGTTTTTGCAATGCGCCGCAAAATTTGTGGTGCTTTTTCATCAGCGGCAACAGAATCAAAGGCTTCTACGGATTTCATTGCATCACCTTGTTCCATCAACAAAGAAGCCTCACGCAAACGAGCAAGAAAAGGATATCCTCCAAAATGTGAGTCTTTAACATTTTCTAGGTGCTTGATTGCTTCATCAAAATGGCGCGCATCAGCAAGCTCGAGGCTTTTTACAAACGCATCACCAACAACATTGGCTTTCTTTATCTGCCCATGATGATAAATTTGATAAATAACGATCATGAGTACAAAGAGAATTGCTGCCCCAATAATTGAAAAACCATAGCGTCTCCAAAAAGCAAGAGCCTTTTCCTGACGAAACTCTGCATTAACTTCAGCAATAAAATTATCATATGACATATATTGTACCTTGGAAAATTACTTTTCTACTTTTTACCTATAAATGAATAAAGATGGTAACCTCTTAAACTAAAAAACTTAAAATTACCAATCCATTCTTTTCAAACCTCTTTCTTCAAACCATGTCAACCTTTGCAAGGAGATCAATAAAAACGATGTAACAGCCTTTTGGTTCAGTAAAAGTTTTTACATCATTTTATAAAAAAGATGACCACATTAATATCCACGATATATGCTTACATATCATAATACAATGAATGACGCGTATCATCTCCCCGTTATAGATATGGTGATCCCCCTTTTAAAAACTTCAATCAACAGTTATCCATCCCTTTTTAGGATACTGAATTTTAGGTAACACAAAGAAAGCACTTCACCAAAAAGTCTCTACCAAACACATATTTCTTAATTTCTTTCATAAAAAATATCTGTGTCCTAATAAACACCCCTTGTTTTTGATATGAGAAGAATATTGCAATTCCGTGAACCAACTTAATTAAAACATTCAAACTTCAAAAAAGCATTTTAAATAAAATAACCTGTCTTTAATTTATCTTCATCCAGTGAAGTATCCCTAACAATAAACGCCTTACAGTTTCTAAAGCACGCTATTGTAATGGCCAAACCCACATAAGCATTGGAACCGCGACAATAACGATCAATACTGCTAACGGCGCCCCAAAGCGTGGATAATCACTAAAGCGATATCCTCCCGGTGCCATCACAAGCATATTACTTTGATGTCCAATAGGGGTGAGAAACTCACATCCTGCACCAATTGCAACAGCCATCAAAAAAGCTTCTGGCTTATAATGAAGAGAATGGGCAAAACTTGAGGCAATTGGAGCAACCATCATAACAGTCGCTGCATTATTCAAAAATGGCGTTACCAACATGGCTGTAATCAACATGAGCGCTAAGGCACCCGATGGTGGGAAAAATATTGCCACCTGACTCAACCATTGCCCTATGAGATCCGTACATCCTGTCTTCTCTAATGCCCCACTCACGGGAATAAGTGCTGCTAATAAAATCAATATTTGGCCATCTAATGCCTGATATAAATCACGTGCTGGTAAAACGCGAAAAATAACCATTGCAGCAGCAGCAGAAAAAAAAGCAAAAGCAACCGGAACAATATGGAAAGCCGTCAAAATAATTGCTACAAATAAAATGATTAAAGAGATAATACCATGACGCAAGTTCCCAAATACAATATTACGTTTGGCTAAGGGTAAACATTTTAACTCCCTCAGCAAATTGGGAATAACCGCATCTTGGCCTTGCAAAACAATCACATCCCCGAGGTGAAAAATAATATCACAAAGCCTTCCTCGTACTCTTTCATGTTGACGACTTAGTGCAAGAAAATTGATATCATAACGATCAATGAGTGAAAATTCTCGTGCACTGCTGCCAATAAGAGGAGAATTATGTGTAACAACTGCCTCAATAATATCAATATCGCTATCTTTATCACTCGCTGTAATAGCGCGACCGGTAGAAAATTCTAAACGAGCAGAACTCATAACACTATCTAGCCCTGTATGCGAACCTTCCAGCAAAACAATATCATTTTCAGACAATACAAAATCTGGTAACGGTGAAATAGAAATCTTATTTCTGATAATTTGAATGACCATGACATCCCCACCCGATGGTTTAACCAAATCAACGACGGTTTTTCCTATAATCGGTGAATTGGATGGAATATGCACTTCTGAAATATAATCACGGATATCAATGGCATCATCAAAAGACCCACCAGAATGCACGCGCACAGGTAAACGCCAAGAAAAAAAGATCAAATATAGGACACCAACAGTGGCAACAGCCGCACCAACCGGCGTAAAATCAAACATAGTAAAAGGAGTCCCCGCTAAACGTTCTTGCATTGCCGAAATAACAACATTAGGAGAAGTCCCTATCTGGGTCATAAGACCGCCCAATAAAGAACCAAATGCCATAGGCATCAAAAAGACAGAGGGAGAAACCTGGGAACGACGTGCAAACTGAAAGGCAATCGGAAGCATAATAGCCAAAGCACCGATATTTTTAACAAACATTGACAAAAATACAACGGTAATAACCAAAAAAGCCAATTGTAAGCGGACAGATTTAACATCTGGCCATATCCGTTGAATAATGAACTCCATGATACCAGAACGTGATACAGCTGTACTGACAACAAACACACTCCCCACAATAATGACGATATCATTGCTAAAACCGCTAAATGCCTCCTTCGGACTGACAAGGCCAACAGTACAAGCAATCAACAATGTACAAATAGCAACAAGATCATAACGAAAACGATCCCAAATAAAAACAACCATCATGAGACCAATGATAGAAAAAGCCATTATTTGATTTTCCGTCATGCTAACTATTTCTCCCCAGTAACTTATTCATAAATAACAACATACCCTTTATGTTTTAACTGTTCTCATAAACAGGAGCAAGGCAAAAGCAAATATGAGTGCGCCTTAGGAAGGACGACAAGCAATAAATTATGGTCAACATATATCTCCCTCTTCTTGTTTAAAAGCGCATTATAAAAAGAAAATGCGTGGCATTTTCTAAAAGAGTATTGCAAAAAAGATGAGAATAACTCTACATATAAAGGGGATAAAATGTTGAAATTAATATATGTGATGGCTTAACCTTCGTTGTTGCATAAAAAAAATTATTTTCATTCTTGTAAAGAATAAAAAAGCGAAAGAAGAAATGATGAGCAATCGTAATGGTGGATATCGAAGTCATCTAAGGTACTGGTTAACTTACATTATTGGACTTATCGCTATCCTGGCAATTATCGTTGTCGGCTGTTTTTATATGGCAAAACCTTATCTTGACAGTTTTGTGAAACAAGAAATTGCCCGCCGCTCTATAAAAGCAGAAACATCTGAGGTGAGTATCATCGGTAAAGTCAACTTAACGAATGTTACATTACCAGTTCCTGCCGGTGTATCTCTTAAAATTGGTGCCATTTCTGGCCGTCCTCCTATTTCGTTGATTCCGGGAACCTTTACACTTTATAATGTTGATCTAAAATATCATAATATTCATCTACGAATTCCCGAAATCTCTCTCAATAGTGTCTTCTTAAAGGAAAAGGATAGGACGATCGCATCCCACCTTTTGCAATCAATCATGCGTATTGAACTTGCCTCAATTGTTGCTCCGGATATACAGCTTTCTGTACAAAATACGAATAACCAAATTGAAAAGTTTGAGGTAAAGAATTTCCAGCTTTCTGATTTTAAAAATGGTCATATTCACTCTGTGAGTATGGAAAATATAGACCTTAAAATGCTTACTACCAATGGTGCTAAAAAAACGCATTTTACCACCACGAGTGATTCAATAAAAGCACATGATATCGATATTAACTACGCATATTCTATCATTTTAGGGAAAAATAATCCCATTCATAAAGAAAGAAACGTTATTGGTCCTGTTTCTCTGAAAAAAGTCATGATTAATGTCTTAGAAAAAGGTGGTAAAAATGCTTCTTTCTCTCTTGGTTCATTTAAAACATCTGGTTTAAAAATGGAACCGTTCAAACAAATGCCTGGACAATTGATTAAAACTTATCTTCAGGCAAAAAAAGCAGAGAATCAAAAAGACAAAAAAATAACACAACGTGATACTCTCATGAACAACCTGCTCCATATGACTCTCGTTGATGCAGAAGCTGACAATCTTACCGTTAAGACACCACAATTTGAAGTAACATTCGAATCATTTCACTTTAAACAAAGTCTATGGCAGCATCCCATACCAAAAAAACTTCTAATCTCTTTCAATAACCTTGCATTTTTACCTAAAAAAATGGAAGAAAAAGACTTAGAACTCTTGAAACAAATGGGAGTTGAGCGCCTTGATTTGTCAGAAAAAATAAATATTACTTATGATGAAAGAAAACATGTGCTTTCCCATAACCTATCTTTTGACATAAAAAATGTTGGATCTGGAAAAATATCGGCGAAAGTTGTTGACGTCGATGAGAGACTCTTTTCTGCTCAAAAAGATTTAATGACTGCCGTTTCTCAAAACTTTGGTATTTCTGAAGTTCACATTCTCTATACAGATGCTGGTTTTATTGATAAGTCTTTTTCTTATCTTGCTCAAAATCTTAATGATAAAAAGCATGATCTCAAAAAAGAGCTTTATGATGATTTCTATCTGATGATGACACAAAGCCCAAAAATCTTTTTAAAAAATCATGCTGAAGCAGAAAAAATTTCAAAGTCTTTAGGTGAATTTGCGAAAAATCCTCAAACCTTGATCATTAAGATGAGAGCAAAGGATAACAAAGGCATCACAATGGCTGACTTTGAATCCGCCTTACAAAATAATTTGTCCACAGTTTTAAATAAAATACACCTCACCATTAAAAATGAGGCATCACCTTAAAAGCGTGTTTCATTTTTAACATGATAATCTTGTCAATAGATTAAGAGCTTTATTTCTCTTTTTCATTTTGTATGGTACATGGGAACGTTGTAAAAAGAGTAGTTTACGCGAAAAATATCTATTCATAAAAATTGCTGATACTTGGAGTTGTTCATGTCTGATTTATCTTCAAATCGCCTACCTAATCGGGCTTCTCGTGTCACAAATCAAGCGCTTTCTGCTATCGAGCGTTTTCTTCATATTGAAGCTCTCAGTGGTATCGTTCTTTTATTAGCTGCTGCTGCAGCACTCATTTTTGCCAACTCCCAATATGCCGCTCTTTATGAGTCTTTCTGGCATACACCTTTTGGCTTTAACTTCGGGCATTTTTCTCTCTCATGGGATTTGCATTTTTGGGTTAATGATGTTCTCATGACTGTCTTCTTTCTTGTTGCTGGAATGGAAATCCGACGCGAAATTCATGAAGGTGCTCTTGCCGATTTTAAACAAGCCATTTTACCAATTGTTGCTGCAATAGGTGGAGTTTGTCTTCCTGCTGTTATTTATCTCCTATTCAATTTCAACGGGGGACATACACACGGTTGGGCCGTACCAACAGCCACAGACATCGCCTTTGCACTCGGCATTCTTGCTCTTCTTGGCAAGAAAATTCCTTCTAATCTTCATATTATTCTTTTATCTTTGGCAATTATTGATGATATTATTGCTGTTCTTATTATTGCTTTTTTCTATTCAACAAATATTGATCCTAGCGGTCTAATTATTGCAACAGCAGGCATTGTTTTAGTGTTGTTCTTTCAATGGATCGGGCTGGCATCAGCATGGCTTTATATTCTCCCTGGAGCCATCATTTGGTGGGGATTAATGGCAACAGGTGTTCATCCATCGCTTGCTGGCGTTATTTTAGGTATGATGACTCCAGTTTTTCCGACCCGTACTCTTGTAGCGCCGCTCAGCATGTTAAGCAATGCAATGCAAATTCTCCAAGAAAAAAATACAAAAACAGATCTAAATCATATCTCAGCTGCATTGAAAAAAATGCGTAAAGGACAACGCGATATAATCGCACCGGTAACACGCATTCAGAAAATTTTACATCCATGGGTTGCGTACGGTGTAATGCCTATTTTTGCCTTTGCCAATGCCGGCGTAAGCTTTACAAATTTTGATCTTTCTTCTCATGGATCACTCTTTGTTGTGCTCGGTGTTGTTATTGGTCTCTTTATTGGGAAGCCTTTTGGTATTATTATTGCCAGTTATTTAGCTGTAAAGTCAGGACTGTGCCGCTTGCCTCCTCAAATGACATGGACAGGCGTTTTGCTTATTGGGTTTTTAGCAGGAATTGGCTTTACAATGTCTATTTTTGTTTCAATGCTTGCCTTCAAAGATATGATTCTCCTTGATTCTGCAAAAATCGGTGTTCTTTGTGGATCTGGTTTATCTGCTCTTTTTGGGCTTGGATATGGATTTATTTACATCAAGCGTAATAAAAAACTTTCTCATAATTCTCAACAAACCAAACAATAGTACACCTTTATGTTCTGATGAAAAGCCGTTAGACTTATTTTTGCGTTTAAAATAAGTCTAACCATATCAATAAAGGAAGGTATTTTCATTGACTGTTTTTTCATCAACAAAAAATGAAAAGCTTATTTTCGTGAAGAAATATTCAACTTTCATCATAACACTTATGCAAAAGATTTAATCAAGAACAACGTGCAGTTCTCGTATAAAAAAGTATTTTACAAGCCAAAACCATCATCATATTTGCTAGCTCGCAAATGTTGCAACAACCCTTGCATGAAGACGGTGGTTCATAAAAGCCATTTTTAATCCTTTCTTGTACAATCTTTACCGACATGCCCCCACTTATGATGTGCACGCAAATGATTTCAATTGGTTCAATATGAGATGATTGCTGATAAGAAAAACTTACTATATTCAGAGGTATTTTTTAAGTTGAAAAAAATTTATCATTATAAATCAATTTGTTACCATCAGTTCAAAACACTGGAATCTCGACCAATCAGTGTAAATGGATGATTAAGATTATCAACCGACAAGAAACACAAAACAAACGGCTCATGGCAAATATCTCAACCTATTCTTGCTATCATTGCATAAACTGTGGTTTTCACGACTAACTACATACCATTTGATTTATGGAAAGCTATGAAAATATTATCGTGCCTCATATTTATGAGACTATATCAAAAACGAAAAATAAAATGCTCATGAAATACATTTCATCAATTTTATTTTATGAAATAATCTATATTCAATAAAATCTATGCACTTTATATCAGCTCAGAATGTACAAAAATACCCCGTACCACATCTTATTAACGCGTCATACACTCTGCGATTCACACCTATATAGTAGTTTTTCTATTCTCCATACATGTAAATGTTCACATTATTGAGAAATCTTTTGAAAGTTAACATCGCTTATGCCTTATCAAGCCCATAAACAGCGTGTAATGTTCGAACCGCAAGTTCGGTATAAGCACGATCAATCAAAATAGAAATCTTAATCTCTGAAGTTGTGATTGCCTGAATATTAATGCCCTTCTCAGCTAAAGCCTTAAACGCTGTCGCTGCAACACCTGCATGGCTACGCATTCCAATACCAATAACAGATACCTTAGCAAGATCACTTTCAAACTGAAGAACATCAAATCCAATCTCATGGCGATTTTTTTCAAGAAGTGCAACAGCTTTATCGACATCCGCTGATGGTACAGTAAAGGTCATATCAGTTTTTGAACCATCTTCAGAAATATTTTGTACAATCATATCAACATTAATTCGCGCTTCAGCCATAGGACCAAAGATTGCTGCGGAAATTCCTGGACGATCAGCAAGTCGTCGAAGCGAAACTTGTGCTTCATCCTTAGCAAAAGCAATACCAGTAACATTTTGTTGTTCCACGATTTCATCCTCATCGCAAATAAGGGTTCCAGAAGAATTCATTGGATCATCCATGCCGGGTGCATCGGGATCCTCAAAGCTTGAGCGCACAAAGGTACGAACTTTATGAACCATCGCTAATTCAACAGAACGAACCTGTAAAACTTTAGCTCCTAGTGAAGCCATTTCCAGCATCTCTTCAAAAGCAACTTTTGACAAACGACGCGCCTTAGGTTCTATACGGGGATCTGTTGTATAAACACCATCCACATCTGTATAAATATCGCAACGATCAGCTTGTATCGCAGCCGCTATAGCGACAGCACTCGTATCTGATCCACCACGCCCTAAGGTAGAAATCCGATTGTCCGGAGCTATCCCTTGAAAACCAGCAATAACAGCGACCTGACCTTTCTGAAAATGTTGTATTAAAAAAGACCCGTCAATATCTGTGATCCGTGCATGACTATGCGCGCTATCAGTATGAATAGGAATTTGCCAACCAAGCCATGAGCGCGCATTGATGCCCATTGCTTGAAGTGTAAGAGCTAATAAACCCGCTGTTACCTGCTCACCAGAAGCAACAATTACGTCATATTCACACGTATCTTTATATACTGGGGAAGCATCACGCGTCCACTGAACAAGCTCATCAGTCTTTCCAGCCATCGCCGATACCACAACTGCAACCTCATGGCCCGCTTCGATCTCTCTTTTGACATGCCGTGCAACATTGTGAATACGTTCAATGTTCGCCACAGATGTTCCACCAAATTTCATGACAATACGTGCCATCAGCAATACTCTCACCTCTACGGTTCTTACCTTAAACGACAATGCGAGCAAGATATGACGACCGTATAAACAAATCACTTTGTCCACATACCGAATATCTATCATTTGTGCAAGTTTGGTTATCGTTATATTAATTTCTCTTGACTTTAGAATAAAATCCACCTGACTTGATCTGAAAGAAAGCAAAAGGAATGTGACAATGATAAATGAAACACAGAGCACCATTGATCCAAATGAAATTGATCATTTCTCACGTATTGCCGCAGAATGGTGGAATCCAAAAGGAAAATTTCGCCCACTTCACCAATTTAATCCAACACGTCTTGCTTATATTAGGGAAAAAATTTGTTTAGAGTTTAATCGTGACCCTGCTTCACTTACGCCTTTCAAAAACTTGAGAATTCTTGATATTGGTTGCGGAGGGGGGTTGTTATGCGAACCAATGGCACGTCTTGGTGCTATGGTTTTGGGCGCTGATGCGGCACAAATGAATATCGAGGTTGCAAAAGTCCACGCATCTCAAAATGGACTTTCAATTGATTACCGCACCACAACTGCAGAAACTCTCGCCAATGAGGGAGAACAATTTGATATTATCCTTAATATGGAAGTTGTTGAACATGTTGCTGATATTGACTTCTTCATACAGACCACAGCAAAAATGCTCAAACCGCAAGGGTTGATGTTTATCTCAACCCTTAACCGCACATGGAAAGCATGGGGACTTGCTATCATCGGTGCTGAATATATTTTACGTTGGCTTCCAAAAGGAACGCATGATTATAAAAAGTTCCTAAAACCCCAAGAACTTAAAGATTTTTTATCAAAAAACACCCTCACTGTCATCGATGAGATTGGTATTACTTATAGTCCATTAAATGACAGCTGGAATCGCTCAAAAGATATGGACGTTAACTATCTGCTTTTGGCACAAAATCTCAAGTGAATATCATTTACATCTGTTGGACATCTTGCAATAAAGAATCGAGCTTCCCCTCATCTTCTAAAGCATAAAGATCATCACAACCACCGACATGATAGTCACCTATGAAAATTTGCGGAAATGTATTACGCCCATTCGCACGCTGCACCATTTCTTGACGCAGAGATGTTGACGCATCAATATCTTTATATTTTACACCTTTCTGATCAAGCAAATCACGTGCTTTTGCGCAATAAGGACAGTGAGGACGCGTATAAAGTATTATCTCTTTCATCATATTATTCTCCAATGTTTTTAAAAGAATGTTAACTTGAAGCGCTTCTCAAGAATCAGGAAAGAAAGAAGCCTCTTTTAGTACACGCGAAAATGTTAACACGTCAACTTGCCGCGCACCCGCACGTTTTAACGCCTTAGCAGCTGCTGTAACTGTCGCACCAGTTGTAAATACATCATCAATTAACAAAATAGACCGTCCCTTTAGATATTTTTTAACTTTACTTGGTACTTCAAAAGCATTCCGTACATTTAACTTTCGTTCCCGAGCAGATAAACGAACCTGAGGACGCGTATGTCGACAACGCACAAGCCAACCTGGCTTAAAAACTTTTTTCTGCCTTGCTGCAATATAACGGGCAAGCTCAGCAGATTGATTATAACGTCGCTTTAAAAAGCGACGAAAATGCAAGGGAATAGCAATAATAATATCACAGTCATCAATGATCTCACGTCCAGAAAACACCATCCAATTCGCCATAAAGGATGCTAATTCTATATGATCACCATATTTCAATCGCGTAACCAAAGTTTGCGCTATCCCCTTATGAATAATCGCCGAGCGAACACGTGAAAAAGGAAAAGAGTTTTTAAGAGCTTCACCACTCAGAAAACCATCCCCCATATCACAAGCAAAAGGCGTTCCCATCACAGGACAATAAGGTTTTGTAATAAACTGAAGACCTTTCCAACACTCAGCGCAAATCGTCCCACAAGCAGAAACCGCTTGTTTACATCCAAGACAAACCGGCGGATACAAAATTGTTAGTAAGCGCTCAGTAAACTTACGGAATATATTCCCGCTATTTAAAGCCACTTCCTGAAAGCATAACATTGTTAATTAAGGCTTTTACAGCTCCCCTATACAAAAATATTTTGTATTTTTTAACCGTAATTCCTTTAAAAACTCTTACTGCTTATAAATTTGCTCTTCCTTCACATCATAAACTTGACAGAGCTTGTATAAAAATAGACCTTCTCATAATAATCCATCTATAAATCGAAAGCTCTGAAACGATGCCACATCCTTTAATTTTTGACCATAATCGCATTGAGCAATTCCGAAAACGTGCTTTTCAAAAAGCCAAAAAAGGATATGACTTTTTGCTATCCTGTATGGCTGAAGATCTCTCTAAACGTCTCAGTACTGTTGATCGTCTCTTTACATTAGCTCTTGATATACACAGCCATACAGATCTTGCCGCACAAACTCTCATAAAATCTGGAAAGGTTCATTCTGTAGAGCGTGTTGAAACCGACATGCTTTATCAAAGTCATGACAAAAAATTTCATTTACGTTCTCGGGAATTGCTCGACTTTCCTCCCAATTATTGTGACCTTGTCGTTTCTCTTCTTTCATTACAATTAACCAATGATACCCCTGGCGTTCTTAGTCAGATACGCAATATTCTCAAATCAGACGGCTTATTTCTGGCTGTTATGGCTGGAGCTGGCACTCTAATAGAATTGCGTGAATGCCTTCTAGAAGCTGAAACTGAAATCTATGGTGGGGCAAGCCCTAGAATCTATCCCTTTGCCGATATTCGTGAGATTGGTGCTCTTTTACAGCGTGTTGGTTTTGCACTACCTGTAGCAGATGTCGAAGATATTACAATACGCTACAATACAATGTTTGACCTTATGCATGATCTGAAAGCGATGGGAATGCAAAATGCGCTCATTAATCGCTCACAGCACCCTGTATCTAAGCGATTTTTTCTCCGCGCTGCTGAAATTTATGCACAACGATTTAGCGATCCTGATGGACGCATTCGCGCAAATTTTTCCTTCATTTGGCTCTCTGGTTGGGCTCCTCATCCAAATCAACAAAAACCTATGCAACCAGGATCAGCACAAACATCGCTTGCAAATGTTTTAGAAAAACAGCCGAAAAAAATATAAATGCGAAATGCAAATTATTTTTCAAATATACTTTTATCCGTTGTCCGTAATATCTGACTGGTTATCGTTCCAGCAAGCATTGAATCATTTACATTTAAAGCGGTACGTCCCATATCAACTAAGGGTTCAATCGATATAAGAACAGCAACCAAAGAAACAGGCAGCCCCATAATAGGCAACACAATCAATGCTGCAAAAATAGCACCACCACCAACACCAGCAACACCAATAGAGCTTAACGTCACAACACCAACAAGAGTAACGATCCAAGTAGGATCAAAGGGATTAATACCCACAGACGGTGCTATAATAGTTGCAAGCATCGCAGGATACAGACCTGCACAACCATTTTGCCCAATCGTTGCCCCAAAAGAAGCAGCAAAACTTGCAATAGATTGAGGGACACCAATCCATTCTGTTTGAGCCTCGATATTTAAAGGAATACTCGCAGCGCTTGAACGACTGCTAAACGCAAATGTCAAAACCGGCAAAACCTTTTTGAAGAAAAGAAACGGATTAATCCCTGATATACCAAGCAAAATACCATGAACTCCAAACATTAGGATGATACCAACATAAGAAGCGATGACAAAGGCCAACAAATTCAAAGTATTAGCAATATGAGAGGTTGCCCCTACCCGCGTCATAAGGGCAAAAATACCATAAGGCGTCAAAGCAATGACAATACGGACCAACCGCATAACCCAAGATTGCGCCACTTGAATAAATAAAAGTGCTTTTTCTCCTTGCTCTGAATCATCTTTCTTTAACAGAATAACTGCAGCGCCTAAAAATGCTGCAAAAATAACAACACTGATAATAGATGTACGCTTAGCTCCACTTAACTCAGCAAATGGATTTTTAGGAATAAAAGACAAAATCATCTTTGGAATATTCATATCTGTCACTTGAGAAACGTGACTCCCAAGGATAGCAGAAACATCTTGCCCTTCCTGTACCAAACCATTGGCTGTTAATCCAAAGACATTAACAACCAAAATACCAATCAATGCTGAAAGAGCCGTTGTAAAGAGCAATATTGAAATTGTCATGATACTCACTTTGCCAATATCATAACTAGAATGCAAATGGGAAACAGCTGCAACAATAGAGATAAAGACCAGTGGCATAATAATCATTTGTAATAATAAGATGTAGCCATCACCAACAATACTAAACCATTCAATAGACTTGGATAAAGCAGCATCACCGTCTCCATAAATAACTTGTAAAATACTGCCAAAGATCACGCCTAAAACCAAACCCAGCATAACGCGTAATGAGAGACTCCATGCCATCTTTTTACTTTGAGCAAGCCATAATAAAAAAATAACAAATAAAAATAAATTAATGAAAAAGTTAAATGCCATTTCTTATGCCCACTATTGTTATGATTGATACTGGAATACAGGTTAAAACCAACAGTCATCTCAAAAGGTAAACTGTAAATATTGCTCTTACAAAGCCATTATTTTATCTCTTAATAGCCCTTTTAAAAAGAGGAGAATAAACTGAGACAATATCATTATCTATAAAGCTTTATTCTAAAAGATGTTTCTAACACGAAATAAAATATAAACAACATCTAATCATGAAGAAATAACTGAAATACACGATTCACTATCTAATTGATGTTATCATTCTCTCTTATCATTTGAAGCAATAAACGCTTTCCTAAGCAATAATATAAAAACTACCAACCAACTCGATAAGTTATTTTCATGAACTCGTCTCATGAGCCATGTTTTAGTATTTTTTAAGATACAGTTTTCTATCACTTTTATCCTTATCTTATCATATATATCTTTACAACTTCTCTAAAACTGTAAATGTAAAAACTTTTAAGCCCACAATTCATATTGAGATATGATCAATATGAAAATGAAGAGCTATCATCAAAGTAATTGGGAATAAAATATTTATCAATAAATCATATATCTTGATATAGGCCATATAAATCATATTAAAGGGCAATTTAAAGCTTATCTTTTTTATTAAACAAAAAAACAATACAATGAAACTGTCTCTACATTTCTTAACATTCACCGTTTTATTTTTTATATCGATATTATTGGGCTGTACTCATGTCAATGATCTCAATGCGTATGATAAGCTTTATCAAGAATATATAAATGGGAAATACATAGATTTTGAACATTTTGAAAAGAAAAATAAAGCAAGGCGCTATGGAGATCATCATGGTTATCAGGCGATATCCTCAAGATTTGACGTTATAAGGCATCGTCATATATTTGTTGTATTATGTGGACGTTTTCTCAATTTATTGCGGGGTGATTATAATGAAGACATGTCGTGGGCAATGTTACCAAATATGATAACGAATCTACGTTATACTTACCATTGGCAAGAAACAGATTTTACTTGGGCTTATAATATGTCTATGAATTCTGCCGACCCAATGATTTATTATGCAAAAAAGTTTCTTAATTCTTCCAGTGGAAACGGCATTAGCCCACAAACACAAATGATGACTCTAGCAGCCGCTGTAGATGACATCCATGATCCAACCGCTAAACAAATACCTCAGTTCTGTAGAAACCTAGAAGCGATATATAGTATCATGGAGCCTACAAAAATATCATACTAACCCAACAAGAATAATGTTTTATAAGGAATATTCCAAAACACACGAAAGGTAATGGCAAACTTGTTTATAGCATAATTTTATAGAGATAAGTATTTTTATAAATAACCGTAAATATAAATCTCCTTATAAGAGAAAATGATATTTATAGTTTTTTAATAAAAAATACAACAAGCTGTATCTTTTCTATTTTTCTATTAATGAGAGAACAGATTTTATTTATAAACAACAATGACTATATTGCTTTTAAAAATTTATTTTAAATAATCATTAAACAGCTTTGCATTTACTTCTGTTTAAATAAAGAATAGATACTGGATGCTCACTCTTAAAATGAATGCGTATTCATGTAAAAATAACCGCGTCTTACACCCTCCCCTTATATCTGCCATAAACAATATCAAGAGGTGGACAATAGGACCATATGAAAGACCTTTCAAACAATTTATATATTGGCAATACAATGGTGTACGATTGTTCGAAATACAAAGCTGTTCTTTCTTTAAAATCTAATAGGCACATTCTAAAAAGATAGGTTCTACTGCACCACTCCAAATAGAATGATAAAGGGATAAAAATTTATCAGCATCTGTTTTTCCCATTGCAATGATCTCTTCTAAAGGAGCAAGAAAACGTGTCTCATCAAAACCATCCGCATCATACTGTCTGCGATTTTTCAAACCTTTGCGTGCAATAGCAACGACTTGGCGCGCTATTTCTAAAATAATGGTCTGACGAAAAGGTGTTCTTAAGCCTTCTTTAGGAACACGTTCGCGCATATCCAAAACTTCTTCAAAATACCAATCTTTTGTTAAAGATTCTGCTTCATTAAGCGCTTCACTATCATAAAGAAGTCCAACCCAAAAAGCGGATAACGCACAGATACGCTGCACAGAGCCACAATCAGCCCCTCTCATTTCTAAAAATCGTTTTAAACGCACTTCAGGAAATAAAGTGGAGAGATGATTAATCCAATCCCCCATATTAGGTGTTGAGTTTGCAACCTGCCCTCTTAATGCACCATTCATAAACTGACGAAAAGTTATATGCGTACAGTCATAATAGCGACCATCGCGCACAACAAAATACATTGGGACATCAAGTGCCCATTCAACGTAATCTGCAAATCCAAAACGCTCCGAAAACACAAAAGGCAGTACACCAGTCCTATGATTATCAGTATTACGCCAAATTTCCGAGCGCCAAGATAAAAAGCCATTTGGATTCCCTTCCGTGAAAGGTGAACTCGCAAATAATGCTGTCACAACGGATTGCAACTTCATGGATACTTGCATTTTTCGCCGCATATCAGTTTCAGATGAAAAATCAAGATTCACTTGAATAGTTGATGTCTGATACATCATATTCAGACCATTATGGCCGACTTTTGGCATGTAATTGGCCATAATCTGATAACGAGACTTAGGCATTCGCGGCGTTTCAGCCAAAGTCCACTTTGGACTAGCCCCCACACCAAGAAAACCAATCCCCAGTGGTTCTGAAACCTTCTTGAGAAGAGCTAAATGATCTGTCACCTCACAATAAGTATGACCAATTGTTTTGAGCGGAGCACCGGATAATTCAAATTGTCCCCCAGGTTCCAAAGAAATGGCACCTTGATCAACAGCGCCTACAAGCCCAATAATATTTCCTCTATCAACAACAGGTTTCCACCCTAATGCCTCTTGCATTCCCTCTAAAAGTGCGCGAACACCCCTTGAGCCTTCATAGGGAACAGGACGAAAACCATCTATATAAAACGGAAATTTTTCATGTTCTGTACCAATACGCCAATCATACTCTTCTTTACATCCCCCTTGGAAATAGTTCACCAAGGAATCTAAGTTATCAATTTCACTTTCATCACTTATATCAAGCGCCATAACTTATTGTACCCTATCATCAGTTTCATCATTTTAAAGGAATTATTGAATATGATTATATAGACCTCTTAATGAAGAGAGTGACCTCCCACAGTGACATTTAAAAGAGCCAAAGCAGCAACAGCTGCAGTATCAGCGCGTAAAATACGCGACCCCAAAGATATAGGAACCACAAAAGATCTTGTTTTTAAAAAATACCGCTCTTCTTCACTAAATCCACCTTCTGGTCCAATAAGAACGCCAGATTCTGCCATTTCATATTTTTTTAAAATGTCTAATGGATTATGCGTCTCATGAGCTTCATCACAAAAAAACAAAGGTCTTGTCTCATCCCAATGTTCTAAAAGCTTTTCTAAGGAAACAGCTGGCATACATTCAGGTAAGGACAAAATACCACATTGTTCAGAAGCTTCAATCACATTAGCTTCCATACGCGCCATATTGATACGGGTAACTTGCGTGTGATGCGTCATAACAGGTTGCAAAACCGATACCCCCATTTCAACAGCTTTCTGCACCATATAATCTAAACGCGCATTTTTCAGTGGAGCAAAGCAATAAGTAAGATTTGAACGCGCCGTTTGCACTCTTTCTTGAGTGAGAATCTGAACCACAACAAATTTTCTATTAACGGTAATAAGTTTAGCAAGCCATTCGCCATCTTGTCCATTAAAAAGTAAAATTTCGGCTCCTTCTTGCATCCGCAAAACACGTATAAGATAGGAAGCTTGAGCCCCATCTATCTTTATTTTTTTATTTAAAGTAAGAGCTTGCTGGATAAATAATCTCTTAAGTTTATAATTTATGCGCATGAAAAGCTGTACCAAGATTAACCATAATCATCAAAAAATGAAGGAAAATATATAACAAAAAGAAAAAACGATATCTATAGAAGTATAGAGTTTTTTAATTTTATCAAATAATAGTGGAACAAATAGAACACTAAGTGATTCTTCTCATCGAGAACTTTATAAAAAACACTATTCACTCCTTAAGTGCATGAGGGGAAAGACATGTCTGCTAAAAAAGCTACAATTATTACGATTATGACTCTTTTAACGTTTATTCTCATTACTGTAGGTATTGGCTCTGTTGGCGCCGATGGAAAACATATGATTGCAAGAGATGGCTATGGTATTTCTTCTGAAACTCAATATGAGAAAGCTTATCTCTAAAACTCTCATAAATGCCAATTATAAAGAACAATGCTCAATCTGCATGAATATCTTTTATAACAAGAAAATTGCCACGATCTTGTCCTTGAGAATCAAGAGAAAAGGCAAAAGGCTGCATTAGACTGTTAGCAAGACACTGGACATCTCTACATAAAGTTTCTGAGCTATGGCTGTTTCTCAATTGTGCCTGCAATGTAAACTCATTTTTCCGATCTTGTCTACTAAGAGATGTGATCATGCCCCAAAGAGATAAATTCCAGTCTGCCGTTTGCATGAGCGATTCTATTATTTTTACCGTACCATCTGAAAAACTTGCTTGAATATCCCAGCGATCAAAAGCCGTTGAAAGGCTATTATGACTCGTTAAAACAAATTGTTCATTTTTTAAAAGCTGTATCTGTAACGCATTTAAATCATATCCTAAGAGTTGACCCGACAACATGCTCATGGTTAATTCACCCTGCATTTTTTTTAAAATTTCTGACCAAGAACTGGCAAAAGTTTCTACTGTCATAGTAAAATCCGCTTTGCTTTGTGCAAATGGGACAATTCCTAAAACCTCCGATGCATCCTGTATATCAACAGAAGTCCCTGAAGCCTGTCCTTTAATACGGACTTTCTTACCTATCGATACAACTTCAATATTACTTTGAAGCGATCCACCCAAAACATTCGCATGACCGAGATCAAAAATGCCATGCCCATTTCTTATTTGTATCGCAGCAGCTAAATTTGTGAGATCAATATTCCCTATTTTTGCTTGTGGTGCAGAAAGTCGTACATCCACCCCAATACGATCAAAAGTTTTCATATCAAAAAAGGGATGCTCCCCTTTAGAAGAAAACACTGATCCAAAGAGATTAAAATCTAAATTATCAAATGCTAAAGATCCAATCACCACTGGTACATAATCCTGAAAGTTAAGTTCTAAAGCTCCACGCGCATTTGCTGTCCCCACTGCAAATGTAATATTATTCATTTGGATATGCATAGGTTGCACTGAAAAATGAGATTCCCACACAATAGGCACTTTTAACCTATCTCCTAAAAACGGATTGCCTCCAATCCAAGATAATGTCTGATTCCAACTTGGAGAACGCATCGATACTTTTCCATCAAAAGTATAATATTCAGACAACCGTACCTGCCCTATAAAGGTGATAGCACCCCGCACAGAATTAAGACTTGCTTTAATCTGGCTTTTCCCTCCTGCTAAAAGGAGCAGCGCTTGATCGGCGTCAATTGATAATTTTGTTAACTCTCCACGCCAGCGGGCATCTGCACGAAACTGCGCCTTCTGAGTCGATTTGGGCCAATCTAAAGTTGCATTTAAGCCTGTTATTTTTTCTGCTACACTGGAAATACGATCATGATACACAAGAACACCATTCTCAATAGCAATACGCCCAAAAGGCTGTTTCAAAAGATGCTCGATATCTGGATGATCAGGATTATGTTTCAATATTTCACGAGCATGACGTATCGCTAGTCCTAATGCCCCTTTCGATTGTGAAAATCGATCGAAAAAATCTGCGACTGTTTTAATAGGCTTTGTCATAACAAATTGGGGACGTACAATGCGCGTCTCCGAAAAAGAAACATACCCTCCCCAAAGAAGATCAACTAAAGAAAGATCAACCTCTATCGATTCAGCTTCCATCAACGGTACAGTATTATCCATTTTTGATGTTAAAGTAACACCGGAAAGATACGCTTTAGGATAAGGAAAAAGATTCAATCGTGGTGGATCATGTAACTGTACATTATAGCCAGTCCAAGCACTCAAATCCTGCGCTAAACGAATGCGAATCATATCTGTAGACACAAGATAAGGTAAAGCGAGAATACCAACTCCAAACAAAAAAATAATCGCAATAAAAATTCCGCTTAAAAATTTTATTGTTCTAATGTACACAATATTCCTCTACACTTTCACCCTTGCAGTTTCAAAACAACCTAAGCGATAGTTCAAAAACAACTTATAATCCTAAAATTTACTATATCTGATATAATAACTTCGTTTTTCTTGTTTTTATCCAAAGTTTATGCGAACAGCAATGTTGCTGATTCTTTACAAAGCAATTATTTTGATATTTTCTAAAAACAGTAAAATACATCAATATTATCGAACCACTCTTATCGTTCTCGTAGGAACATTGCTATAAAACTCTACTCTATTGTCAGCAAATTCTTTACAAAAAAATAAACAGCCCTACCCGAAAGGATCTCCCTCATGAATCATATTATCGACGGAAAAAAACTCGCTGAAGATATTATTGAAAAAGTTAAGGCTGAAACAATAAAACTCCACAATCACTATAATATACAACCTGGTATTGCTGTTATCATTGTAGGAGATGACCCCGCAAGCCAAGTATATGTCGCATCGAAGAGCAGAAAAGCTGAAGAATGTGGTTTTTTTTCAATAAAACATATGGTTTCCAAAGAAACATCTGAACAAGAGCTCCTTCAACTGATTGCAACATTAAACGCTGCCCCTAAAATCCATGGTATTTTAGTGCAACTTCCCTTACCCCCCCATATAAATACAAACCGTATAACACAAGCGATTACTTTCCAAAAAGATGTTGATGGTTTTCATTATATCAATGTGGGAAAACTCGCTGCAAATGACCTTGAAGACGCAATCATTCCCTGCACACCGGCTGGCGCTATGATAATGATTGAACAACAATGTGGACAAGATTTATCTGGCCTTGATGCTGTTGTCGTTGGGCGCTCTAATATTGTTGGTAAACCGATGGCAGCCCTCTTAACAGCAGCAAATGCGACTGTAACGATCGCTCACAGCCGTACGCGTGACATTGATGATGTATGCCGTAGCGCCGATATTTTAGTAACAGCGGTGGGGCGTCCACAAATGATAAAAAAAGACTGGGTTAAAAATGGTGCTGTTATTATTGATGTTGGTATCAACCGCATTCCCGCTCCAGAAAAAGGTGTAGGAAAAACACGTCTTGTCGGTGATGTCGACTTTGAAGAAATAAAAGAAAAAGCAGCTGCCATCACCCCTGTTCCCGGTGGAGTTGGACCTATGACCATTGCCATGCTTATGGTTAATACACTCAAGGCAGCTGCGCGAGCTCACAATCTCCCCGTGTTAAAACTCTAAGAAATTTTACACACCGTATATTGCATAAATATCATTTTAGTTTTTTCACACTTTGTTCACGCCTTAAGAACAGACGCCCCCTGATCTGCACAATTAACAGATTGGCGAAAAACATGAAACAATTCACGCCCAACACCATATTCATTCTTTGAAAGATCAGGAGATATAATTTCTCGTGCATTAAATTTTGATACATCTTCCAAAAGTGCTAATTGCCCCACACGGATATCAAGACAAACGATGTCACCATCTTGTAAACGCGCAATCGGACCATTATCCAAAGCTTCTGGTGTTACATGAATTGCGGCAGGAACTTTTCCTGATGCACCTGACATACGTCCATCTGTTACCAGCGCTACCTTTTGACCACGATCTTGTAAAACACCTAAAATTGTCGTTAATTTGTGAAGCTCTGGCATACCATTGGCTTTGGGTCCTTGATAGCGAATGACCGCAATAAAGTCTTTATCATCCAACACCCCAGATTTAAAAGCTTCTCGCAATTCTTCCTGATCATTAAAGACAATGACTGGCGCCTCAATTCGCCAATGCTCAGGCTGAACAGCTGAAACTTTAATAATAGCTGTCCCCAAATCTCCCGATAAAACACGGATACCACCATTAGGCTTAAATGGTTTTTTCCACCCTGCTAATATCTTATGATCACCACTTTCATTAAGAGCAGGCTCACGTACAATATGACCATCAGCGCATAGTTTGGCATCAATTGCATAAGCATTAAGATCTTTACCAAAAACTGTACAGATATCTTCATGCACTAATCCTGCTTCAATAAGCTCATGAATCACAAATCCCATACCACCCGCAGCGTGAAAATGATTGATATCAGCCAAACCATTAGGATAAATCCGCACTAAAAGAGGTACAACAGATGAAATTTCTGCAATATCGTGCCAAGTCAATTGAATACCACAAGCCGCAGCCATAGCGATTAAATGAATTGCATGATTGGTAGACCCTCCCGTCGCATTCAATCCGACAATAGCATTGACAAAAGAACGCTCATCTACGATCATTCCAAGTGGTTTATAATCATCGCCAAGATCTGTCATTTCAAGCACACGCTTCGTCGCTTCCCGCGTTAAAGCATCACGCAATGGTGTATTTGCATTGACGAAAGAGCTTCCTGGCATGTGGAGTCCCATCATTTCTAGGATCATCTGATTTGAATTAGCGGTCCCATAGAATGTACAAGTACCAGGCCCATGATAAGAGCGTGCTTCTGATTCCAACAAGGCTTGGCGGTCTATCTTATTTTCTGCATAAAGCTGGCGCATTTTGGCTTTTTCGTCATTACCTTGACCACTTGTCATAGGCCCCGCAGGAATAAAAATTCCTGGTAAATGACCAAATGTTAGGGCTCCAATCACTAAACCAGGGACAATTTTATCACAAACCCCAAGATATAACGCAGCATCAAACACATCATGTGAAAGTCCTATAGCCGTTGCCATAGCAATCACATCACGTGAAAAAAGAGAAAGTTCCATCCCAGCATATCCTTGTGTTACACCATCACACATAGCAGGAACCCCACCCGCAACCTGTGCAACGCCACCCGCCATACGCGCTGCTTCTTTGATTAAGCGAGGAAAAGTCTCAAAAGGTTGATGCGCTGACAATATATCATTATACGCCGTAATAATGCCGATATTTCCAACGACATTGTGCTTTAAACGTTCTTTATCTATTTGATTGCAAGCCGCGAAATCATGAGCCTGGTTAGCACATCCTAAAAAACTCCGCTTAGGACGATTGGTTCGCGCTTTAGAAATACGATCTAAATAAACTTCTCGTGTTGGGTGAGAACGTTCATGAATTCTTTGTGTAACTGTAGCAATTGTCTTGGAAAGTGCCATATTTCCCCCCTTTCTTTTACACACCCTATCATGAATGAGAGAGATTTTGCGTATCTAATCTATTCACTTGATGTGCTTCTTCAGCTATTTCATTTTCTGTCGGTGACCAATAAACCTGAACAAGATGATGAGCATTGCGCAGAACTGATCGAATAGGCATTTCCAATTCAGATCCCTCCTGACAAGCCTCTTCAAAACAATCACGTTTCTGAAAACCTTCACAATGAAGAATAATGCAACGAGACTGTATAATGACTGGTAAAGTCAAAGTGAGTCTTGGCGCAAAAGCACTTTTTGCATGTAGTGGTAAAACAAGGGCCTGTGTTTGAAGATCAAGCGCTTGTTTCAAACGATCCGCATCAGGAAAAAAAGAAGCCGTATGTCCATCAACGCCCATTCCTAAAACAATGACATCAAATGGTCTTGGTAAGGTATTAATGCGACTAGCTGCCGAAAAAGCAGCAAGCTCAACAGTCGGTGCTTTATGATAAAGCCCTATAAACTGTGCTTTAGCTGCAAAATTTTGTAACAAATGATGCCGGACCAGAGACTCATTTGAACGCTCATGCTGAGCAGGAACAAAACGCTCATCAACCAAAGTGATCATAATATTTTGCCAATCAATATCAACTTTTGATAAATAATGAAAAAACAACTTCGGTGTTGTCCCACCAGAAACTGCTAAAGTCGCACGTTTACGCTCAAGAACAGCAATACTCAGCTCTGCTGCAACGCGATCAGCCAATGCCAAAGCAAGATTTTTAGGCGTTTCAAAATTTAAACGATCAATATTCATTCCATGCATACTTATTGCTCTAAAACTAAGTTATTCCATATACGTCCATCACATTCCATTAAAAGTGTCGAAGCAGATGGCCCCCACGACCCAGCACGATATCCGTAAATAGGTTGATTTATTGCCTGCCACCCATCAAGAATAGGATCAATCCAACGCCAAGCAGCTTCAACTTCATCACGACGCATAAAGAGAGTTTGATCTCCACGAATAACATCCATCAATAAGCGTTCATAAGCATCAGGATTACGCTGAGAAAATGCAGATGCGAAACGCATATCTAATGGAATATGACAAAATCGCATACCACCAGGCCCAGGATCCTTAATCATCAACCATTGTTTTACACCTTCATCAGGCTGGAGACGAATAACAAGACGATTAGAAAAAATTTCATCCGAATCCGTCTCAAAAATATTATGGGGAATAGGTTTAAAAACAACAACTATTTCAGACATCCGTGTGGACATACGCTTACCAGTGCGCAAATAAAAAGGTGTATCTGCCCAACGCCAGTTATTAATCTTCACCTTAAGCGCCACAAATGTTTCACTATCACTGTTTTTTTTGCTCAAGTCATCAAGATAAGATCCTACAGAAACGCCATCCAATGTACCAGAAAGATACTGTCCACGCACAGTATGCTTTTCTACATTATGAAGATCAATAGGCGCTAAAGAATACAAAACTTTCAATTTTTCATCGCGCACAGCATTTGCCTTATTGATAAATGGTATTTCCATAGCCACCAAACAAAGCAATTGCAGCATATGGTTTTGTACCATATCACGCAATGCACCTGTATTCTCATAATACTCTGCACGCCCCTCCAAGCCTAAAGATTCAGCAACTGTTATCTGCACATGATCAATATAATTAGAATTCCATAACGGTTCATAAAATGTATTCACAAACCGTAATGCCATCAAGTTTTGAACAGTCTCCTTACCAAGGTAATGATCAATACGAAAAATTTGATCTTCATCAAATACTTCTGCAAAAATATCATTGAGTTCAACAGCTGTTTTTAGGTTATATCCGATAGGTTTTTCAATAATAATCCGTGTTTTTTTTGTCACCAAATCATTTTGTCCCAGCTTCGTGGTGATATGACCAAAGAGTGACGAACCAACCGCTAAATAAAAAGTGCGAATATCAGCTGGATCTTTTGATAAAAGAAGAGCAAGATCCTGCCATCCTCGATTTGAAGTCACATCAACAGAAACATAAGTTAAATGTGTAAGAAAACGATTAAGCTCAATTGGGTTAAGATCTTTTGAATGAACATACTTCTCTAAAGAAGAACGAACAAAATTTTGATATTCTTCACGACTCCATGAAGAACGTGAAACCCCAATAATACGCGTTGGTTCACTCATTTGCCCAACACATTGACAGTGATAGAGAGCAGGTAAAAGCTTGCGTGATGCTAAATCGCCATTACCACCAAAAACGATACAATCAAAGGGAGAGACTGGAATAATTTGACTAACCATGCACTTGTCTATCTACCCATTTATTATAAAATTCAAACAATTTATAAATGCCCCAATCATTAAAGCAGATAGATACTAAACAAGCCATTAATTTTCTACCTTCCAAATAATCTTTGATTAAAAATGATCCATTAAAGAAAACCAACGCATTGCTAAAAAAATAAGCGGATAACGCAAAACTCTTCCACCTGGAAACGACGAAATCTTTAAATCTTGAAAATATGCAAAACGCTCATGCTTCCCAGTCAGCCGCTCAGCATATAATTTTCCCATAAAAGGAGCCAGCATAACGCCATGCCCTGAATAACCACCACAATAAGTTATACCTGGAGAAAGTTGGCGAACATAAGGCAAACGTTCAACCGTAATGGCAACCGTTGCCCCCCAACGATGCGTGAGTTTTATAAAGTGTAAATGAGGATAGATTTCAACAATCTGTTGTCGTATACGCTCATTCAAATTTGCAGGATACTGATTGTCGTAACTTTCGACCCCACCAAATAATAAACGATTATCCATACTTTTGCGAAAATAGCGAACCATAAAACGAGAATCATCAACCGCTTCACCTCCCCGCAAAATTGGACTATCCTCCGATAAAGGTTCTGTTGCTCCAATATAAGAACGGATAGAAAAAATTTTTTTTTCAACAAAATGCTGAAGTCCAAGTTTATACGCATTGGTTGCCAATAAAACATGCTCAGTCTTTATATTTCCATATTCTGTTATCACCTCCCAAGAGCAACCGCTACGCTCCACTGACATAACTTTTGTCTTTTCATAAAGCTTCGCACCAGCATTTTTTGCTCTTTTTGCCAACGATACAATCAACTTTAAAGGATTAATATGCCCTGTATCCGCATCATAAAAACCACCACAATAAAAAGATGAACCAAGCCGCTTAGCTGTTTCGTCCTTGTCCATAAAAGTAAGGGCATGATAGCCATAACGTTGCATCGTTTCTATATGTCGTTGATAAGATGCCAGCTCACGTTTTTTATGGGTAACGGAAAGCTGTCCTGCCATAAAGTCACAGCATTCAGGCATCGCACACAAAGATAAAATATCTCTTTTGGCTTCTTCAGCCAAATCAAACAATCCCTTACTTCGCTCAAAACCATATTTTTTCTCTAGTGTTTCTACCCACTGTCGTTGCCCCGTTCCCAATTGTCCACCATTGCGCCCTGAAGCACCATCACCAAAACGTGAAGCATCCAACAAAACAACGCGCACTCCAGCCTTCACCAAATAATAAGCAGCAGAAAGGCCGGTAAACCCCCCTCCAATAATAACCACATCACACTCCCTCTGTCCGTCAAACAACGGATAAGAGGGACGTTCTGCTAAAGCATCTTCATACCAAGAAATTCCTGGAGAAATAAGATTATGATCAATCATCGTGATCATCCTCAAACATTAAGCAAGAGATATTCGCGCTCCCACGGACTAATCACTTCCATAAAAGTTTCAAATTCTTGTCGTTTAATCGCAGCATAAGTACTGACAAATACATCTCCTAGAATAACACGTATTGCTGTATCTTGTTCAAATAAGTTGACGGCTTCAATGAGACCGCGTGGTAATTCAATCTCATCAGCATTCACATTATTTGTTGTCGGCTCATCGGGTTCAAGCTTATTCTGCAAACCGATGAGACCACAAGCTAAAGAAGCCGCAAGAGCCAAATAAGGATTAGCATCTGACGAAGGGAGTCTATTTTCAACACGCCGTGCTTGTGGGGAAGAGCGAGGAACACGAAAAGCCGTCGTACGATTATCATACCCCCACCGTAAATTAACAGGTGCTGAAATATCCGGCATAAGACGTCGATAGGAATTGACATAAGGGGCAAGCATCACAAGCGCCCCAGCCATATGCCTTTGTAATCCACCAATAAAATGGCGAAAACAAACGCTTTCCTCACCATCTTTTTGTGTAAAAATATTCATGCCTGTTTTCTTATCAACAACGGATTGGTGAATATGCATAGCAGAACCTGGTTGCCCTTGAATAGGCTTCGCCATAAAAGTTGCATACATATCATGTTTAAGTGCTGCTTCACGTATTGTTCGCTTAAACATAAAAACCTGATCAGCTAACTCGATTGGATCACCATGACGTAAATTAATTTCAAATTGCCCAGCACCTTCCTCATGAATAAGTGTATCAATCTCCAACCCTTGCGCTTCTGAAAAATGATAAATATCATCGATAAACTCATCAAATTCATTCACACCGGCAATCGAATATCCCTGTCCTCCACCAATTGAGCGTCCAGAGCGACCAACAGGAGGAACTAAAGGATAATCAGGATCAGGGTTTTTCTGGACAAGATAAAACTCAATTTCTGGTGAAACAACCGGCTTTAACCCCATTTTTGTATAAAAATGAACCACTTTTCGCAAAACATTTCGTGGTGTATAATCGACAACCTGCCCATTCTGATACACAAGATCACAAATGACTTGTGCAGTAGGAGCTTCTTCCCATGGTACAATGCTTAATGTAGAAAGATCAGGTTCAAGACGCAGATCACCATCGGCTTTTGGATATTCAAAACCATGACCATCTTCAGGATAATCTCCCGAAATTGTTGCAACAAAAACCGCTGAAGGCAATGCAAGTGATGTTTCTGATGTAAATTTTTTAGAAAGCATCATCTTGCCACGCGGCACACCCGCTTGGTCAGGGGTAATACATTCAATATCCTCTACATTACGGAAAGCAAGCCACTGTGAAACTTGCTCCCAATTATTTACACCACGTAAATTTTCAAGAAAGCCAGAAATAGACTTAGAACTCTTTTTTTTTACTTTACTCTTTTTTACAGCCATAACATATCAACTTAAAAAAACAATTACACATCACCTTTATGATATAATTTTGCAATGAATATCACAAAAAATTTATCACCTTTATTTTAAAGCCCCGCTCTCAAGATAACATAAACCTCATCACCATTATAAGCTGCTTATCATATCAAATATAGTGAAAAATGGTATTGTACGCAGTATATCGGTGCTCGCGTTCTTCTGATATAAACAGCAAAAACGATCATGATCATTACCCTTAGCTGTCTTACCAATATCATTGGACAGCCAACAGAAAATTCGTAACATTCATAAGCAAAAAGCGCTTTTTAAGAAGGTATTAGATGCCGCCTAAAAATGAATCATCCACAATAGCACTGCTGAATTTCTGATTTTTACTCAAAAAGCTAGTGAAAATGGCATCGAAGTTCGCTATGAAAATGGTACAATCTGGCTTAGTCAAAAGCTTATAACAGAGTTGTTCAGCGTAAATGTCCATACAATCAGCGAACATTTAAAAAATATATTTGAACCTCAAGAATTAAATAAAAACTCAGTTATCCGGATTTTCGGGATAACTGCTTCTGACGGTAAAAATTATAATACTCAATTTTATCATCTAGACGCCATGATTACTGTTGGATATCGGGTTAACTCAAAACGCGCAACACAATTTCAAAAATGGGCAACACAAATGTTACGTGATTTTGCAATGAGAGACTATATCATAGATAAAAAGCGCCTTGAAAACAGGCTGACGTTTAAGGAAGGTTATTTCGAACATTTACGCACTGAAATAAGAAAATTTCGCCTTAGTAAACGGCATTTTTATTAAAAAATTACAGATACTTATACAACCAGTATGGATTATAACAAAGATACGCCAACGACGCCGCGCGTTTTTCACAAAAGTTCAGAATAAATTTCATTTCACTGTGCACGAACACACAGCAGCTGAACTGGTTCATAAGTGAACAGACAGCAAAAAACATATAGGCTTAGCAATGTGAGAGAATTTTCCACATGG
This sequence comes from Bartonella silvatica, assembly GCF_040545155.1. Taxonomy (NCBI): domain Bacteria; kingdom Pseudomonadati; phylum Pseudomonadota; class Alphaproteobacteria; order Hyphomicrobiales; family Bartonellaceae; genus Bartonella; species Bartonella silvatica. The sequence goes on along the minus strand of NZ_JBEPLI010000002.1, from coordinate 25,467 downwards.
TAAAATTGTAAAAACCGATGTTACAATTGCTAAAAACAACTTAATACAAGATAAACTTAAACAGCTTAACTTAATTATTCATACTTATCTTGATTTAACAGAGAGCTGTGCAACGCAAAAATACCAATGACTACGAAAGATTAGGCAAAACAATTGGATAAGCTCCTTGAGCTTGATCAGCGAAATATTTTACAAAATGCGGGAACCATTGCAGCAAAGATTGCCAAAACACATGCTGAAACTGAATTTGAAAAATACCGCATCATTCAGGATAAATTATTTGAATCTGATTTTGATAAAGAAATGAAAACCCTTCAAAAACCTAAGTGTAAAAAATAATAACGAAACTCGTGATGTGCTTGAATACAGCTTTCTTAAGCCCAGTATACCAAGGCTTCTAAGATGTTAAATCGCAGTACTTTCCACAAATGTGTATATGCACAAGACAACAACTCTTAGCACAGGCTAACAATCCACAATTTATGGTTGCCAACGTCTAATTTCCACCTCAATCACCCCCGACCCCAAACATAGGCTTGCATTTTATTAAATAACCCACGCGCATATAATTAAAGATAGAAACAATTAAGCTTGCTCCAATCATACCAAGCCAATAACCAATAAAGCCATATTCAAAAAAATGTGCCATGAGAGCTCCCCCAAATAAGCCTATCCCCCAGTAGCTTATTGTTACAACAATTGTTGGCCAAAATGTATCAAGCAAACCCACAAGTATGCCATTGAGCATGGCTCCTAAAGTGCCAAAAGCAAAAGACAATAAGATAAACGGAAGCAACTCCCAAGAGAAAACAATAACGTGGACTGAAGAAATGTCAAAGATGATTGAAAGAATGAATTCATAAGAAAAATAAACACCCCCTGATAAAAACAAGACATAAGCTATAGCAAAAATTGTGACATTCATACGTAACTGTTTTAGAGCCATATGATTCCGATCGGCTTGATACCACGCTGCTATGGTCGCAGCTGCGCTGGAAATCCCCAAAGCTACCACAGAAATAAGCATATCAAGACGCATTCCAATCGTATGCGCAGCCAAAGCTTCGACCCCAAAAGCTGTAATCATGAAGGCAATGACTGAAGGAAAGCCCTCCGCAATAAGAATACGGATACCAATGGGAAGTCCTATGAACAGTAATTGTATTATTCGTGAAATTTCTAACTTTGGTCTTAAATAATTAAAGTGAAAGGAACTAAAAGTAGAATTGCGGGACAGAATTATTGCTACTGCCATAACAATCAAAATACGGATCAAACTACTCGCAATTCCAGCACCAAAGACACCAAATCCGCTTGCAGGACCTATACCAAAAATAAGCAGCCAAGAGATGAAAAAATTTACAGGAATAGCGGCAAGCATAATCCAAGTTAAGGGCTTTGGATGACCAATTGCTGACAGTAATCCACGGCTATTTACATAAAGATAAAAAAACACTACCCCTATAGCAGCTTGGCCGAGAAGACATAAAATATTCCTCGTATTGAGTAAAATGATTGCACTTATTATTCCAATCAAAAGGGAAAGCCATATTCCTTGATCAAACCATGCCTTCAATGCATCTCTATCTTGTTTGCGAAAACTTTCCGCAAGTTTTGGTGCAACCGCGGTAATAATACCTAACCCTAACAACATCACAAAACTAAACAGACTCAGAGCCAACATTGTACCACTTAAAGCTTGAACACCTAAATGTGCCACAAGCGCAGCATCTGTAAAAGAAATCATCATCTGAGAAATAAACCCAACAGCCAGTGGTATACCAAGAGAGAGTAATCGCTTCATCACAACAAACATTGTGAAATATCCCTTCCATATTGAAACGCGTATTAAGCTCAAATTCTTTTTAAATAAAACACATTGATTTTTCCGTAAAATCTTTCCATCGCAAATTTTACGTCAAGGACTCATAATGAAAGCTCATTAAGATCAGAGGAGATTCCTAATTCTAAAAAGTGTAATGCATCTTTGTTCGTTTTTTGGAACTTTATGCCATGCATTTTTTGTACAGCAAAATGCCCCCAAACAGATACAGTCATTAATGAAATATGCTCAGCCAAGCATTTGTTCGTCTTGCACATCCATTTTCAATAAAACTTTTTGGTACTGCAAGTCATACATCAGTGCTAACCTTCTCTTACTCGCCACTTACACACGTTAAAAAACAAAGACGATCGAGTTATCAGAGAACACAGATACCAATATTTTTACAATTCATTGTGGATATAAACAAATTAAAAAAGAGCATTTACGATACAAACAGGCACCTCCACGCCCCATCACGATAATCTAAAATTATGAAACTTTAGTTCAACAGCCAACACACGATATTTTATAAACACAAGAGTATCCTTGAGCGCTCACACAGCATCCTATAACTGCACCATATCAAAATTATAAAACCTAAAGAGCCAAGCTATCGGACTCATATGAATGATCGCCCTCTTAAAAAAATAATCATTCTCCCAATCGAATCTAAAGCATTCATGCCCCCCTGCAGCCGATCTGGATGTTATGGCTTTACAGTTTTCTTCAAAACAAAACCATATTCTAAAAAAACATTCATATAACTTGATAATGTTCTCTTATAAGACGTATAAGTAGAACATCAAGCTACCCTTTATATCAAGATGTTTTTAATTAACTTACCTTCGTAAAAATATTTTTTAAGATCATTTCTGTATCAATGCTAGAAACACAAGAAGCTTTCATTAAAATTAGAAAAAGTACACAGAATCTTTGCACCTCGTTGCACTAGCATTGCCCTTTTCTCTATACATTTTTGATACTCATCACATCAATATGATCAAGTACAAGCGACAAAACGATACAATTAATAACATATCGGTCTTATATTCATTAATATCAATTTTTTAATCTTCAATGACTCCTCCTAATTTTCATGCCCTATCTAACGTCCTTTGATTGGCAGCTATACCCACGACTATATGCCAGTAACATTCCAAAACTCTTGAATATATTCCAATTCCCCATCCAATATTGAGGGATTCTCTATAGCTTCCAGCTATCAAAAGATTATGAACGATATCATCGAGTAAAATTTAAGCGATCAACTTTTCATGAAGTCATATAATATTCTGCCACCATATCAAACTCATGTAACTTATCTTGAAATGGGGAAGTATTATTATCTTCTCATAAAATTCTATCACTTATGTCATCGTATCCTGAAACTTCATAAGTATCAGGATTAATAAACAATCTTTTATGATGAAGAAAACAGAAGTCACACATGACTATTGAATTCCTTCATAAGCACAAATAAAGGAAACAAAATAATTTAAAGAGCCGTAAAAAAAACTGATAGCTTTTATTTATAGTAAATTTTAACCTACCGCGTTCTGTATCCATATTTTTAACAAACACATCAAAACCAAAATCGGAATCTAGAAAAAACATTGAACTTATGACTCCCAAACGCCCTAAATATCCTGCATTAATAACCGAAAACGAAAGCTTTTTTAATCTCAGCTATTAAGGTAAATACACTTCTATGGATCAGCAAAAATACAATAGGGTTGATTTCCATTCAAAAGCACAGAATTCATCTCGTGACGCGACCTTAAATAAACGCAGTAAAATTACAACCTGATAAACACTCTTGTGCTTAAAAACGCGCATATAGACAAGGCTTTGAGGTTTTTATGATGCAAGCCCCCTACGGTCTAGATTTCAACGACTTTTTAATACTGAAAGGTACAAATAAATGATGGAAGATAAAAACAATATTGTAGATACCAACAATCAAAATGTTTCTTTAAACGAAAATACTTGTTTAGAAGCCATTCCTTATGAAGTCGCATTGCACCAAAATGGTTGGGCGAAATAAAACCAATTGATACGGCTCTTTTACCCGTCGACCCCTTTCACGCTACACAAGTTCCATTGGTCTTAAGTCGCTATATTTATGACGTTGTTGAGTGCCAACAATCTTCTCTCGATTTTGTTGCTGTCTCTGCTTTATGTGCCTTGGCTGCTGTCATTGGTAATGACGTGCGAGTTGCCTCAAAACAACATGCCAACTGGAAAATTGTTCCTAATCTCTGGGGTGCCATTGTAGGGGAACCTTCAACCATGAAAACAGATACCATGGACGCTGCTTTAGAACCTCTCCATGTCTTTCAAGAAGAATGGCATCAAGAGTGGGTAAAGAAGAAAAAAACAAGCCTATAAAGCACTCAAAGATCAAGACGAAGAACAAGCTCTTGCTCTGCTTTCACAAGCTCTTGAACACAAAGCAAGTGAGGAAGATGACAGTTCTATAAATAGAATATATTGTCATGGAGTTTATCCTTTATGTCTCACCCTCTTTATTCTGATAATGAACATGTCACTTTACGCTCTCTATTGAAATATTATCGTCAACAAGCAAAATCACCCCGTGAATTAGGGACCATGTTTGAAAACCTTGTCATGGTTTATTTGACGAAAGCCCCTCTTCAAAAGTAAGACATAACATACCTCTCTATCATTTTCTAAATTTTTAGAAAGCGTTTTAAAAGCGATCTTGTCCTTAATCGTTTCATGCAATCTTTATAAATTAAATCTATAAGCTTATGACAGTTTTAAATGACTACCCTCTAAATAAAATATTATAGCATTTTCAGATTTTACGCTTCTCAATTTTGAGAACTGTAATTTTATGTTTTTATCATGTGATTAACAATCCAATCTTTAAAACAAAATGTGATCTTTAAACGTATGCGATTTATGTTATCGATAATTTCAAACGACTAAATTTTAAAACAATGCGATTTCTGCTGTGATAAAAACGTATCATAAAATTTATGAACTGTTATGAATGATAACTGCTTTTCATTTCATTTGAACGTTTACATGCGTTATAATGTTTACATCATGATTTGCTTTTTATGGTCTATTCATACATGGCAATCTTCTATAAAAAATAGTCAAATGAATCACGTATAAAAGTGTGGATTCTTAAGTGGATTCATATAAAATAATTGCATACAACTTATTGACTTTATTGTGTTTTTTATATTATACTGATTTGTGCTTAGAATAAGCTATCTATTGAGATAGTTCTGATGGGAAGTTCCCACAGCTAATAGTATAGGGATTAAGTTGGATTCTTTCGAAATGTTATATATAAATTTAATGTGCCGCCCCAAAACACACCACCAGTGAATCCACTTAAAAGACCAAAAAGAAGGTTAAAATCAGATGCATATTTCAAATCAGGTACAACCTTGAGAAAAACAATCAATGTGAATTTGATGACAAAAGCGATAAGAATAAATGTCAGCGTCAACAGCGTACCAGGCAGAATAATGAAATCCGTTCCCTCTTTGATTTTTAAACGCGGACTGGCACGCCAGAGCAACCAGCCAACGCCAAAGCCGATCATCAGCCCTGCCAACATTGCGATTGCTCCCCAGCGCGGGAAGGCCAGCTCTTTAATCACATCGCTTGCTCCCAAAAAAAGAAAGACTAACGGCAAGAGAAAAAGGCGGTAAACCTTCGTTTCCCTATCTTTCAATGCGATTATTCCCCTCGCAATGAGAAAAATAAGCAAAATCCAGGCCCATAAAGGGGTTCCAGTCAGAATGTTAAACAATGACATATTATGCTCCATGATGTTTGATGCAATAAAAATATTGCATGATGTTAGGAAGATATTTAGAAAAAAGAATACCAGCACAAATTAAACCCATAGTGACCAACCAAATCTGGGGGGGCATGTAAAAAAAACCACGAGAAAACCATTGGCAAAAAAGATGATTACCCAAATACATATAATATATTTATTGATGAGATAAAAGAGGATATGTTTGCGTTTTTCTTCAGAAACACCAGCACTGGCATAAAAAATGGTAAAGGGTTTCTTTACCAGCAAGCTAATCCATGAAACCAGAGCAAGTGACAGATAGCAAAAAACTGTGGGGTAGTTCAGTAAAAGTGTAGACCATCCAGCGAAATAATGAACAAACAAGACAATAAAATCAAAGTTAAGATAGGAGAGCATTCGACGAGAGTGAAAACGTTTCCATTGATAACCTAGGAGTAAATACTCCACGGAATAAAAGAGATTATTATGTTAAACATGGTGCATTCTCCTTTTTATATTTGATAGAAAACTTACCGCAAGTGCTTCATTTTTTAGTTTCCATATGAATATAAAAAACGCCACTTGGTTCACACTCTGTATCCTGTTTAATGGTCAACTGATAGGTATCTCCCAGATAAAATGCTTCAATGAACTTTACTTTTTTCAGCACAACAAATGCAATATTTCTCGCCCTACCCTGCGTGGACAAAACCAGAATTATCGCAATCAATAGTGAACCAGGACATACGACAAGGACAGGGAAATGTTCCTCAAAAAGCGGGTGTTGCGCATTAAAGCAAAAAGTACAAGAATCTTCAGTTACGGAGGAAATCTTACATAAATCGCCTAGTAATGGAAGAGCGGCTTTCCCAGAACACACGCCAGGGAAGCAGACCTTACTGACAATGATGATTGCCTGCGCAATAACGTCCCTGCCATTGTCGTACGGGCTGGACTTACAGTGAATACGGGAGGCCTCATGAATGTGTTCAATATGTCCTTCAACGCGTAACCGATCGCTATCAAAATGGGTGGTAGAGAAAAACTGTTCAACCATAACAGGGAGGTAGCGATAAGTGAAATCCGAGTTTTTAGCCACCACGGTGGCGAATCGAACTGAAAACTGATGCTAGGCTTCGAGTCACAAGCCCTGTTTCAAATAGTTATGGGCTCAATCCCAGTGAGAAATATCGCTTTGTCCGCAAGCACCCATCGGTGCGGTTAAGGTGATACTCTGAACATATACCTAAGAAATTTGGCTCGGTGCGATGCTTTATAGCCGTGATTGGAGGACCTTTTTATATTTTTCTCTTAAATCCTTTGATGATAAACCGAAGGAATGAGAGCTAAACCGCACTTGAGAGTGCGCGAGAAGTATCGGCATACGACAAACGAAAAAAGCCAACAACCCAGCTCAGGAGCAGCCTGATGCTTGCAATTAGAAAATCGACATTGGGTTGCGGTCCTGTATTGTCCGAAATAAATCGTGCAAGCGAACTGAAGAGACGCATAGGTTTAAAAGCTGATCTATATCCAGCTTGCCCTCCCGAAAACATTGCGGAAAGGCAGCTTTTAACTTATCTATGTCTTGCTCTTGTGGGCTTTGGCTCAAGCCCTCTATCTTCTTCTCATCCGCTATAATCATCATATCGACGTTCTCCTACGCTAGAATAAATATAAGATGCTATATTCTGCCATAATGGCAAGTTTATGCATAATAAACAAGGGGTTAAATGTGACTTATAGTGTCTTCTCAATGAAGTTCGTCAGTTCGTATCTTGTCTGCACCCCATGAGGTGCATTCGAGCTTCAGAAAGTGCTATTTTTATAACAGATTGAAAACAAAGGAGAAAATGAGCCGAGATCTTCTGCAACAAAGTCTCCGTTCTTTTAGACAAATTGGCCATTTTTGGCAAAAAACGCAGAAAGTCACCCGCGCAAGGTCTTTGCTCTGTGACGGCTCAAACGCAGAAAAGGCCGATAACTGCAGCTTTTAACCACAGCAAAAATCGCACTAAATAAGAATTAGAAAGTTGTAATAAGCTAAATGGTACGGTTGGTGGGATTTGAACCTACGACCTCTGGTGCCACAAACCAGCGCTCTAACCAGCTGAGCTACAACCGCATAAAACCAAATGTATCATAACTGCTTACCATTTTGTAAAGAGTTATTTTCTATTTGTGTGACATAAGGAAGATCAAAAGAGTTTGCAAGCCCCTTTCCGTAAATCTCATAATTTTTATCAGAAAAAAATCATTTTGTCACAACGCAAGCGCACATTTTGCCCAATATTCAACACGATGATCACGATAAGCTTTGATCGTATCGATACCATCTTGTTGTATAAACTGCAAAATTTCTTTCAAAATAGTGGTTGCAAGGTCTGGTCCCTCATAAACCATCCCACTATATAGTTGAATCAAGTCAGCACCAGCTTTAACCTTTTCCAAAGCTGTTTGAGCATCTTTTATGCCACCAACACCAATAATTGCAATCTCTTTACCCAGTTTTTGACGCATTTTTGCCAGTACAATTGTTGAACGTTTAAAAAGTGGCTGTCCAGAAAGCCCTCCCGTCTCACCACTATGTAAATTGTTTCTAAGACCTTGACGTGAAAGGGTGGTATTAGAAACAATGAGACCATCAAAATCAGAAAGGAGCATTTCCTCAGCGATATCATCCAATTCCTTTTCCGATAAATCAGGTGCAATTTTTAGAAAGATAGGAATGGAAAACCCATGTCTTTCCTTTTGTGCGTTACGCTTTTGTGAAATCGCATTCATCAAAATACGTAAACGATCACGGGCCTGTAAATCACGTAAGCCTGGTGTATTCGGAGAAGAAATATTAACTGTAAAATAATTAGCTATATCATAAAAATAAGCAATACCAGCAAGATAGTCATCAATTTTATTGACTGTATCCTTATTGGCGCCAATATTGATTCCGACAATACCCAGTTTTTTATATCCGCGAAGTCGGTCATAAACAACCTGATGTCCATCATTATTAAACCCCATTCTATTAATAATTGCTTCATCTTCTTTTAAGCGAAAAAGACGTGGCTTAGGATTTCCCAATTGAGGTTTTGGCGTCACCGTACCAATTTCAGTAAAACCAAACCCTAAACGAAAAGTAGCATCAACAACCTCTGCATTCTTATCAAAACCCGCAGCAAGACCGATAAAGTTTTCAAACTCAAGCCCTGCAACATTGACACACAAACGCTTATCGATGACTCTTCGATAATCGCTCAATCCACTTCTCAATCCCATAATTGCTAAGCGATGCGCATGTTCTGGATCCAACATAAATAAAGCAGAGCGACCAATACAACGAAAAAAACTCATCAATCCTTCTCCAAATATAAAATTGCCCCACTGTATTTCATGTAAATCTCTTTACCGAAAAGATCATCAATAAAGATAATATACCATTTAAATTCGTCCCCCTAAAGAATGGTTTACCATATCATCGCCATTTAAAATTTACGCCTATTGAGAAAAAAGAGACTTTTTATATTCGCAAAAACTTTATCGCTTTTTGAAAACGTTAAAACATGAGAAATTGAAAACAGCTTAAAAACATAAAGAAATATATTGATTTATAGTGATCCTTTTACATATCGAGTTCAAACACTAAATGAAGATTTTCTTAATTTTATCCCTTGTTCACAATGTATCCCTTCAAACCATTCCCTTTCACATCACAAATTCAATTGGTGTGTGAATAAATGATTCTAAAAAGAAGTAAAAATACCTTTATAGATCGTCTCAATATAGAAATTATCGCAACACTATGCGTTAAAAATATAATGATGTCGCCAATTTGTGATTTCTAAAAAACACGAAGCCCCTGCAAAATAACTTTCTCTTTTCAACATGTCATTATAAAAGTTTAGTAACGACTTTATCATTAAAAGCAAAAAATAAAGCTTTATTTTCCTCAAAACACCACGAAATAGGTCTCATATTAAGTTAAGCAGATCCCTTCATAAGACTACTTAACATACCATCATATGCAGAGAAAATTTTAATATTGGCAAAATCTATAAGAAAAGAAAAACCGCTCTTTTCTTTTTCATAAAAAGCGGTAATTAAATATTACTATCGTATAAACAAAGGGGAAAACGTAATGCTTAAAGAATTCAAAGAATTTGCCCTAAAAGGGAATATGATTGACCTCGCTATCGGTGTGATTATAGGGGGAGCTTTTGGTGGTTTGGTTAATTCAGTTGTCAATGATATTTTTATGCCAATTATTGGACTCATTACAGGGGGGATAGACTTTTCCAATATGTTTATTCAGCTTGCTGGTGAAAAACAAGCAACATTGAGTGCAGCTAAAGCGGCTGGAGCAACCATTAGCTACGGCAATTTCATAACACTACTTATCAATTTTCTTATTATTGCTTGGATTCTTTTCCTCTTTGTTAAAGCTATGAATAAGCTGCGTCGAAAACAAGAAGAAGAGAAAAGCATTCAAAAGATGTCTCTTGAAGAAGAGCTTTTAACAGAAATCAGAGATCTTTTAGCGAAGAAAAAATAAATTTATATGTGATCACCCCCATGGAACACAGGAAAAAGCATTTCCACTGTTGTTCCATGGTTGGGCTTTGACAATAACAAAAACTGCCCACCATTTTCTTCTACCATGGCTTTACACATAGGGAGTCCTAAACCAGTTCCCACAAAAGCACCATCACCAGATCGTCCATCTTTGCGCTGAATTTGACCATAGGGTTGGAGTGCTTTTATAATCTCTTCATCGCTCATTCCTATACCGTTATCACTAACTGAAATCTTTATGCGTTCTTTTTTTCCATAGGAAACATGAACAATAATTTGTCCACCCGACGGTGTAAAACGGATAGCATTGGAAAGAAGGTTCCATATAATTTGCCGAAATATCTGCTGCGATATACGGATAAATGGCACATGATCTGGAACAACAATGCGCATCATAATGCCATGATCATGAGCCTGTGTTTCAAGAAACGCCATACTCGCACGCAAAGAAGCTATCACATCACATGTCTCATATGGATCAATATGATTATTTGAATCAAAGTAATTTTCTTTTGAACGCTCTAATAACTGATTAACCAACGATAATATATGTTTTCCAGATGAGACAATATCGTGTAAATATCCACGATAACGCTCATTGTCTATCGGACCCAAACGGCCATCTCTCATAATTTCCGCAAAACCAATGAGAGCATTTAAGGGTGTTCGCATTTCATGAACAATTTTGACTGTTTTATTTTCTTCTACTTTTTTATCTGTGGGCAAAACTGCTGCTGTTCTATTGTGCAACATAACAGCATAACTCTCCTGTTGTGCCAAATGAACAATCGTCATAGAAACCGTTATATTTTTATGGCTTTTCGTCACTAAATCAAATGTCTCACCATAATCAAAAACCGGATTTTCTCCCTTCCCACGAATTAACTCAAAATATTTTTCCATCAACGCACGGCTTTGCAAAGTAAAGAATGATGATAATGGTTGTGCTAATAACTCATTAATTTCATAGCCAGTTAATCTTAAAATACTCCTGCTAACTGATTGAATTAAACCTTGTCCGTCTAACCAAAAAACACCATCAACCGCTGTATTTAACAATGATAAAACCACTGCTGGTTCTTTTATAAGAGTCTCTTCAATAGCATTGGCTGACAACGCCTTTGTACTTGACAACTGAACTTCTGTTTCTTCACCCAACTGCTCATACCCTACAGATGCGTGCAACTCTCCACGCAATCGTTCTGCAATCTCACGAAAAGCTGAACGCTCTACTTCCGAAAGACTCATTGTTTTTGTAGCCGAACTTTCATTTTTTTCTGTTGTCCTGTTTCTTGTATCTTCAAAACACCAAAACCACGAAATTCTTTAACACGCTGTTTCATATCAAAAATTGGCACAGCAGACAATTCAACATCTAGACACTCTGAACAATCATCAATAGGCCATTGAACAGTCTGTTTGCTCCAAGGTAAAACATCAGAAATAAAACTGCTTAGAATTTGATAACGTTCATCATTAAATCTATTTGCCAATTCATAAAAGTCAGATCCTAAAATAGAAGAAGAGAGAGGACCAACAACTTCACCTAACTCCTTTTAAACATCCAAAAAACGACCATTTTTATCCATTTTCCAAATAAAACCTCGCAGCAAAAGCGCTGATTTAAAGTGAAACGCTTTTTGGTTGCTCTGCAACGCATCCGATTTTAAGGGCGCATATAAAAGCAAAAAACTTTTCGGATTTATTTTTAAGCGAATAATGCCCACTTGTGTACGAACCCCTGCTATAGATAAAATGGTTTTGATGGACGTCTCATCATCAATGGTCTTTAGTAGAGTTTTGACAGCTTCCTCAACAAAAGAAAAATGAGAGGAAACCTCCAGCACTGTGCCATGCTCATCAATGATTGCAACTGACATCGCTTTATTATCCAAGCCATCAATAAGAGAGGTCTCTTCTCCCAGAAAAGATTCCAGCAAAAATACCTTCCCTAAATCCGCAATATCAACACCAACAACAGAAAATTCAGTGCAACGCTTTATACCATCTAACACAACAGCATTTGCACATTGTGCACCATTTAATATCTTATGATGCACCTCTTGATCCAAAAAAGGCTGCTCTTTCATTATATCAGCAACAGAAGCACAACCAAAAAAATACGCCGCTGCACCATTTGACCAAAGAATTTTACTACAATCAGAGGAAAGAACAAAAGCTATCTTTCCGCGTATGAAGGCTTGTTTAATTTCTTTACATTCTAGATAATCTAAAAATGTCAAAGACATCCCCAACCCTTCTTTGTGTTATTCCACATTGTACATATCAACAGCCTTAAAGCATCTCTTTTATTTTGTGACTCCCCATTTAATATTCCATAGTCAAAAAACAAGCATGTGATATACTAAATTTTGTATCACAAGCAATTATGGGAATAATAACCATACGACCTTTTTAAGATCATACATTTTTTAATTTTCTTGCTTATTATTGTATTTATTAACGAGAATTTCACGCTTCCCAACATGGTTAGCAGCACCAACAATGCCTTCTTCTTCCATACGCTCCACAAGAGAAGCTGCCTTATTATAGCCTATTGAAAGCCGTCGCTGAATATAAGATGTTGAACATTTTTTATCACGTATAACAATCTTTACAGCTTGCTTATAAAGTTTCTCACCATCATCATCACAATTATCTTCCGTAGAAACGCCCGTCACTGAATTCTTAGTTTTGCCATCTTCGTTATCATCTTCATTATCTGTTACCGTTGCTAAATAGTCAGGCTTTCCTTGCATTTTAAGATGCGCAACAATGGCTTCAACTTCTTCGTCAGAAACAAAAGGTCCATGAACGCGTACAATACGTCCCCCGCCTGCCATATGCAGCATATCCCCCTGCCCTAAAAGAGTTTCAGCACCTTGTTCTCCCAAAATTGTACGACTGTCTATTTTTGATGTTACCTGAAAAGAAATACGCGTAGGAAAATTGGCTTTAATCGTACCAGTGATAACATCAACAGAAGGACGCTGTGTTGCCATAATAAGATGAATACCTGCTGCACGTGCCATCTGCGCTAAACGCTGGATAGCATTTTCAATTTCTTTCCCTGCCACCATCATCAGATCAGCCATCTCATCAACAATCACAACAATATAAGGAAGCTGTGTGAGGTCCATTGCTTCTTCATGATAAAGCATTTCACCACTTTCCTTATCAAAACCTGACTGTACCGTACACATGATCGTTTCGCCTTTTTGTGCTGCAAGGGCAACACGTGCATTAAAACCATCAATATTACGGACACCTAACTTTGCCATTTTGCGGTAACGCTCTTCCATTTCACGAACTGCCCATTTTAAAGCTGTCACTGCTTTTTTGGGATCCGTCACAACAGGTGTTAAAAGATGTGGGATACCGTCATAAATAGAAAGTTCTAGCATTTTAGGATCAACCATGATCAAACGGCACTGCTGTGGTGTCATTCGATAAAGGAGTGATAAAATCATAGTATTAATTGCAACCGATTTTCCCGACCCTGTTGTTCCCGCCACCAATAAATGCGGCATTTTCGTTAATTCTTCAATGATAGGCTCACCATTAATGCCTTTCCCCAAAGCAAGAGCAAGTTTAAATTGACTTTCACGAAAAGAGCTTGTTTGAATAAGCTCTCTTAAATAGACAGTTTCACGAACTGCATTTGGCAACTCAATCCCAATAACATTACGCCCAGGAATCACAGCAACACGCGTAGAAATAGCCGACATAGAACGCGCAATATCATCAGAAAGATTAATCACACGCGATGACTTTACCCCAGCAGCAGGTTCAAATTCATACATTGTAACGACTGGTCCTGGATGAACATGGATAATTTCACCCTTGATGCCAAAATCTTCCAAAACATTCTCTAAAAGTCCAGCCCCATGCTCCAATGTTTCCTGCGAAATCATAGCATCTTCATGAAAAACCGGCTCCTGCAATAGATCAATTGGAGGGAATTCATAATTCCCTTCAAAAGACGGCATATTTGACATAAAAGTAAAATCACCACCTCTTGATTGCATAGGAGGAGATAATGACATTTTGCCTTTTAATGTTGTCATAGGCAATTCATCTGTATTCTTTACACTACTTTTTTTTATACAATCAGCACTATCGCTAACATTTTTGGTTTCTATAGCCACCTCTCCATCGCTTAGCTCATCAGCAGGAACTTTAACGGCAATTTCAGAATAACCGTTCTCAATCTTTTTAAGCGTATCCCTCTTTTCATGTATTAAATGAGAAGTTTTCTCAACATTTGCAACGCCATTATCTATGGGAGTTTCTGATGTAATGGAATCGTAAAGTTTTGGAAATCGATATTCAAGAACGCGGTACAGAGCGGTAATTGATGCATCCAAGACAGAATGAATATCTGGCGCAGCCTCACCGCTCGTGTCGTCAATTAACGTCACATTCTCTTCTAAAGTTTGAGCATCGACCTGTGCTAACATAAAGGACCCACATTCGAAAAATGCATCATCAGACAGATAAAAAACAGGCTTTGTTTTTTGCACTCTATGTTCTATTTGTAATTCACGCTTTCTTGTCTCCTTTTCAAGCAGATGATGCCCTACTTGCCGCGATAGTTGTTCCAAAACCGTTGCATGACAAACTGATGCTTTATTTTCTATCGATTGCGGACTAATGACCTTTTTTGTTGGAGAAAAATTTGTTGTATTCTTACCGTAATGTACGACATTTTTGGAATTCTTCTGTTCTTTCTTCGTAAAAGCTTTAAACTGCTGTGCAAAAACTGGGTCTGTTTCTATGCGACGGCGTAAAATTTCAACTTCAGGTGTTCGCGTAAAGCGCACATTTTTCCCAAGAGCGAAAGCCTTTTTCCAAACTTCCGGATAAGGAAATATCTCTGCGATCTTCGCAGATGAATTATCTTCTGGTGTCTTTTGTGTACTCTCATCATAAAAAGAAGAGGGAGCAATGGATTTTGTTTTCGAATGATGCATGATACCCAACAAGTCTATAGCAACGAGAACGGTTACTTCTTCAAAAAGAATGCATAGAAATTATAGTATGAAGGTTAATAACCTTTTGCTGACCATTCGTTTTTAATAAAAAAAGAATGCAATCATTCATTTTTATGTATGATTTTCTCCATAAGTTGAATGAACTGCAAAATTGCTGATATCATCTGACTGTATTCCACTTTTAAAAAATCTATCATAAAAGTGCTTCTTTTTCCTCCCGCATTTTATATAAATAACGCGTAATAAAATACACTAGAGTGAGCACAAGGGAATATCCGTTCAACTTTTCATGCCTCATCGAAATGAACTTATCTATTTTTTTACTTTTAATAAGATTGTCCTTGTCATTTCCACAAAAAAGGTCTCAAATAGGGTATAATTTAATATAAAAAATGGGAGGCAGTCATGCTAAATAAGCGGAAATTCTATATCAATGGTCTATGGGATGACCCAAGTACCCCTCACGATCTAGATGTTATTAATCCCTCAACAGAGGAAGCTTGTGCCGTCATTACTATTGCCAGCAAAAAAGATGCCGATAAAGCAATTAACGCCGCGAAAGAAGCTTTTCAAAGCTGGAAAACCACCTCACCTCGCGAACGTCTTGGCTTTGTTGAAAAAATTTCAGAAATCTATGAAAAGCGCTCGAAAGAAATGGCCAAAACCATTTCAATGGAAATGGGCGCACCTATTGATATGGCGCTCAGTGCGCAAGCCGCAGCTGGGGGGGCTCATATTCGAGACTTTATAAAAGCTTATAAAGAGTTCTCATTCCAAAAGACTTTGTTAGAAGGAAATGAACAGGCAATTCTCTATTATGACCCTATTGGTGTCGTGGGATTAATTACTCCTTGGAATTGGCCCATGAATCAAGTAACCCTCAAGGTCATTCCTGCTCTCCTCGCAGGCTGCACTATGGTGTTAAAGCCTTCTGAAATTGCGCCTCTCTCTGCTATGCTTTTTGCAGAAATCTTAGAGGAAGCTGCCCTGCCCGCTGGTGTTTTTAACTTAATCAATGGTGATGGTGCTCATGTTGGTTCTTACCTTTCTGCTCATCCAGATCTAGAAATGATTAGCTTTACCGGATCAACCAGAGCAGGAAAAGATATTTCTAAAAATGCCAGCAGCACGCTCAAACGCGTCAGTCTAGAACTTGGTGGAAAAGGAGCAAACATCATCTTTGCTGATGCTGATGCTGATGCTGTTCAACGTGGTGCAAAACACTGTTTTAATAATAGTGGCCAAAGCTGTAATGCCCCAACACGTATGCTTGTAGAGCGCGCTATTTATGATAAAGCCATAAAAATCGCCAAAGAGATTGCCGAAAAAACAAGGGTTGCTCCAAGCCATGAAACAGGAGACCATATTGGTCCCGTCGTTTCAAAACAGCAATACGACAAAGTTCAAGATCTTATCCAGTCTGGAATTAATGAAGGTGCAACTCTTGTTGCCGGTGGAACGGGGCTACCTGCGGGAATGGAACGGGGTTACTACGTACGGCCAACGGTTTTTGCCGATGTAAAACCGAATATGCGCATCTTCCGAGAAGAAATCTTTGGTCCAGTTCTCTCTATGATTCCCTTTGACACAGAAGATGAAGCCATCGCCTTAGCCAATGATACCCAATACGGTCTTACAAATTATATACAATCGCAGGATCGTAACAAATCTCGCCGTGTTGCTGCACAAGTACGGTCTGGTATGGTAGAAGTTAACGGTCATGGATTACCAGATGGAAGTTACTTTGGAGGTGTGAAATTTTCCGGACGGGCCCGTGAAGGAGGTCATTGGGGAATTGAAGAGTTCCTTGATACAAAAGCAATTTCATACTGGTAAAAAGCCTTATTAAATATTTCATAGAAACTCTATGGTAAAAAACAAAATTACGGATGAAGGTTCTCTCGGACAAAGAGTCGATCAGTGGCTTGCTAAACAATATCATGATGTATTGTCACGTTCGCGTTTGCAAACCCTCATCCGTGAAGGACATCTTCAAATTGATGGCCAAATTATAAAAGAACCAAAAACAAAACTAAAGCCGAATCAAAACATCGAATTAACCCTACCTGCCCTTCGTGATGCTGAACCTAGCGGAGAAGCCATTGCATTGGACATTCTCTTTGAAGATGATCATATGATTGTAATCAATAAGCCTGCTGGTCTGGTTGTGCATCCCGGCAATGGGAATTGGACAGGCACCTTAGTGAATGCTCTTATCCATCACTGTGGTCATAGTTTATCTGGTATTGGTGGTGTGAAACGCCCTGGCATTGTTCACCGTCTCGATAAAAATACAAGCGGCGTCATGATTGTTGCAAAAAATGACCTTGCTCATAAAAAACTGAGTGCCCAATTTTTAGACCATGGGCGTACCACTGCATTAGATCGACGCTATCATGCATTAGTTTGGGGAACTCCTGACCGTAATACCGGGACAATCGATGCATTCCTTGGCCGCTCTCCCCATAACCGAACAAAGCAAGCTGTTGTCCATCACCAACATCCCCATGCTCGCCATGCAGTTACACATTTTTCTCTGTTAGAAAAATATGGAACTTGTGCAAACACGACATCAGTTGCAAGCCTTCTAGAATGCCATCTAGAAACGGGACGAACGCATCAAATTCGTGTTCATATGGCACATATCGGGCATCCCCTCATAGGGGATAGTGTTTATGGCAATGCTTTTAAAACAAAATCAAACATACTGAATCCTACAATTAAGGATTCAATTGATCAATTGAATCGACAAGCACTCCATGCGGTTCGTTTAACTTTTGAACATCCCATAACAAATGAAATTATGTCTTTTTCTTCACCACTCCCTCAAGATATGGCTGAACTTATTCAACATTTCAAAAAAATAAATTGAAACTTTTCTCCTCTTCAAGATTTCACAATAAAATATCTCTTTTGAACAAAATGAAAAATTATGCTAGGATCTGTCTGGAAGGATACTTATATATCTAGAAACAGAATTTGCCTTATCAGGGAATTCATGCAAAAGGAGGGTGCTATATGGCCCATATGAATTTACTATCAGTGACATCAGGTGATGGCGGATTAAACCGCTACCTAGAAGAAGTGCGTCGCTTCCCAATTCTTGAACCAAAAGAAGAGTATATGCTCGCTCAGCGTTACCGTGAACATAACGATCTAAAAGCTGCGCATAAATTGGTGACGAGTCACTTGCGACTTGTGGCGAAAATCGCCATGGGATATCGCGGTTATGGTCTGCCCATTGGAGAGGTGATCTCAGAAGGTAATGTTGGACTTATGCAGGCTGTTAAACGCTTCGAGCCAGAACGGGGGTTTCGTCTTGCAACCTATGCCATATGGTGGATCAAAGCCTCTATTCAAGAGTATGTTTTGCGATCCTGGAGCTTGGTAAAAATAGGAACAACAGCCAATCAAAAACGCCTATTTTTTAATCTTCGAAAGTTAAAAAGTAAGCTTCAAGCGCTTGACAGTGGTGATCTTAATGCAAAACAAGTGCAAGAAATTGCTACAAAATTGAACGTCACAGAAGATGAAGTTATCTCAATGAACCGCCGGCTTGGTGGTGATACTTCGCTCAATGTACCACTTCGCACAAAAGTGGGAGAAAATAGCGAATGGCAAGATTGGTTGGTAGATGACTCCAGCAATCAAGAACAAGTTTTGATTGAACAGAGTGAATTGCAAAACCGCCGTTCCATGCTTATAGATGCTATGAACAATTTAAATGAGCGTGAAAAGCGTATATTCAAAGCACGTCGTTTAAGCGATGAACCGTTAACGCTAGAAGAACTCTCAAATGAATTTCATATTAGTCGGGAACGTGTAAGACAAATTGAAATGCGCGCATTTGAAAAAGTACAAGCTTTCATCAAAGAATCTGCTTTATCTCAAAATCAAATGCAACAAAGCCTTCAAAGTTCAGCATAAAACCCATAAAGTATAGAATTTGTTATTGATGTATTTCGAAAAGGAAAAAAATAAGTGACGTGATGAGTCTCTATTTTTGAAGCGATTCAAAAAGCTTTTTTGATAACAAAAGTTCTTTCTATGGCTTTTTGTATTGGTGTTTTATTTTGTCTCACTAGGTGTTGTCTTCTTATCTGATTGCGCAAGCCACTGTCCAATCACTTTATGAAAAAGTGACTCACCTAGAGGGCCTTTTGTAAAAGTTAATTCGTTTATACGCCCATTTTTATCCTTTAATATCAAACGCACCCAATTTAATTCTCGTATCAATTGTAAATTTTGGTCAAAAAATGGATGATTACCGCTCAAAGCGATAAGAAAAAAATTATCGCTAATTTTTGCTGCAACGGTCCTTGATAAACTTTGTCCAATGGAATATTCACTTGCTTTAAAAGTTAGCGCTTGAACACTGCTTATAGCTTGACCTGAAAATTTATCCGAAAGAATAAAAATAAGATCCATCATATATGCAGCAGGAAAAGATGCATCGGTATTGCGGCGTAAAATTAACCGTAAAGACAACCCTTCATCTGGAATTGTTATATCACCTTGTATAGCTAATTCTTCTGGAGCGCCCTTCACATGAGAAGGCTCTTTTATCAGCTTCCAATGCGCGTTTCCTGTTGCCATTTTTTCTGCATCATAATTTGTTCGCTCTTGATAAAAGACAGCTTCACCCAACTGTTCAATTAATTGAAAATGACCAGAAACAACTTTTGAATCTCCCTGCTCATTTGAGGAAAGCGTCGCTTGATCTGGTCCTACATCAATTTCACTGCCATCTTCTAATAAGCGTTGTGTCAATTTTTTATGAACTGAAAGTCCCTTTGATACCCCATGAAGGGCTTGAAACTTTTCCCCTGATAACGAATAATCATTTGACATAAATATATATTCGCTAACAAAAAAAACAGCAAAAGTTAAAACAACAAAACTAGAAAAAACAGAAGCACCTATCACAATACGTTTCTTCATGGATGAGCGATTAGCACGGCGTACAGCCTGAGAAAAAATATGCGATACAATATGCGAATTATCTCCCTGTACAGAATCCATTAAAGGAGAAGATTTCAACGTATCATCATCAACATATTGAGAGTTTAAATCAACTTCCATATTAATAGGCTCTGCATCTGGCACCCTTGACCTGTGAGGGTTATGGAACGTTCTATTATCTTTTGGGCGATTGGCAACCTCTCGCTTTTCTTCCGTTTCTGTTTCTGAAACAGCACGATCTTGTCGCAATATAGAACCTCGAGTACATTGATCATCTTCAAAGAAGCCTGAAATTTTCCACCCAATCACTGAAGAGAGCAACTGCTTTTCAGATTCTCTATATTCTTCTTCAACAGTTGCAATAGCATTTTGCAGACTCTTTCTCTGCTCATTCACCATTTCCTGCGATACTGTTGCTGTAATAAACTGACGTTCTAGTGTTTCGGTAGCTCGTTTATAAATCTGCTTACGCATTTGTGGTGTAATATTACTTTGCGCATTGATTGCCTTTTTTAAGATTCCAACGAAATCTACCATATCCTCTATAATCTTTCTCAAACTGAGAAAAGAAATCCCAGCCGTAAGACCAAAAAACCTTTATTTTAGCCCTTTTAATGGATTGTCATTTATATTGATACAACGACTGTCGTAATTTAAAATGAATAAAAAAAATAAACAATGCTATTCTGTACCTTTCTTCACGCACTCTTCGTAAAAAATATAAAAGACAAGCTGAAAACCAATATGGGTAATAAATTAATTTGCAAAAGGATCCGTAATAAGAATCGTATCGTCACGTTCAGGACTTGTGGATAATAAAGCTACCTTTGTGCCTATTAATGTTTCAATATAGCGTATATATTTTATAGCCTGCACTGGTAAATCTTCCCAATTCAGCACATGCGCCGTTACTTCTTTCCATCCTTCTAATGTTTCATAGATAGGTCTCACACGTGCCTGTGCCCCCATAGAAGACGGCAAATAATCAATTCTTTTACCATCAAGCTCATAACCAACACAAATTTTAATTTCTTCTAATCCATCTAAAACATCAAGTTTTGTCAGTGCTATTCCCTGAACACCACAAATCGTTACCATCTGACGTACCAAGACTGCATCAAACCAACCGCATCGACGTTTTCTCCCCGTCACAACACCAAATTCTTTCCCATGGATCCCCAAAAACTCGCCAATGTCGTTGATCTGTTCTGTTGGAAAAGGTCCTTCTCCAACACGTGTTGTATAAGCTTTTGTAATACCTAAAACATAATGAATTGAGCCAATTCCCATCCCTGAACCAGTACATGCCTGCCCAGGAACTGTATTAGATGATGTCACATAAGGATAAGTTCCAAAATCATTATCTAATAAAGCACCTTGTGCACCTTCAAACAAAATATGCTTTCCTGTCTTATAACCTTCATCTAAAATACGCCACACACAATCCATAAAGGGCAGAATTTCATCCGCAACTTGCATTAACTCATCATAAAGATCTTGAGAATCGATCTCTGCAACACCCATACCGCGACGCAGAGCATTATGATGTCCCAGAAGCCGTTCAATCTTAGCCATAAGAGTATCAGATTCCGCTAAATCCATCACACGAATAGCACGACGCCCCACTTTGTCTTCATAAGCTGGACCAATACCACGCTTTGTTGTGCCAATTTTTAAACCTGATAAACCATTTTCACGGATTGCATCAAGATCACGATGTAATGAAAGAATCAATGGAGCATTTTCAGCAACACGCAAAATATCCGGTGTAATTTTCACACCTTGATCACGTAATTTTTTTAACTCTGCCACAAAATGATGAGGATCAACAACAACCCCATTACCAATAATTGATAACTTCCCACGAACCAAGCCAGACGGTAACAACGATAATTTATAACTAACCCCATCAATAACCAATGTATGGCCTGCATTATGACCACCCTGATATCTCACAACGATATCAGCTCTCTCAGATAACCAATCTACAATTTTACCTTTACCCTCATCGCCCCATTGTGTACCGACAACTACTACACTGGCCATAATTTTCTCCGTCGTGTTTAAGCAAACAAAACCATCATTTTAAAATAAACACTTCTTTATAACGAAACCTTAGAGCGAGCGCGACTCCTCATTTCAACTTTTTCTCAATCTTCAGGTAAATTAAATCTGAGGTTAATGATTATAAAAGGCAAATAGTACCCATATTTTAACATACCGTCCTTTTTAATCAGCCACTTTCTCTGCAAAAGGATCAAAACCGTGAGGCTTTTTTTGCTGCTTTATAACTGATAGATTGTATATTCTATGGGCTTAATCTTTTATAATCTATGCCGTTTTAAAAATGATTTACTCAATAAAAAGAATATAGAAAATGACCCTAACCTTCCATATTCTTTTTTAAAACCGTACTATAAAAACGACGAATAGCTATTTACAGCTGCGCTTTTTCAACCTGAAATGCCCACTCAAGCCATTCTGTTAAAATTTCAAGATCGGAAGCCTCAATTGTTATACCTGTCCAAATACGAAGTCCTGGAGGAGCATCACGATACGCACCGATATCATAAGCAACCCCTTCCTCATCAAGACGATTCACAATTGCTTTTATAAAAGATTTTCGTTTTTCAACACTCAAAGCAGTAATCACTGGATCAACAATATCCAAACAAATAGATGTATTAGAGCGCACTTCAGGATCTTTTGTCAAATATTCTAACCATGGCGTTCTACATACAAAGGCATCAATGACAGAAAAGTTTTTCTCAACCCGTGCTCTTAATGCCGCTGCACCACCTAGAGACTTTGCCCACCGCAATCCATCAAGAAAATCTGCAACACAAAGCATGGAAGGCGTATTGATTATTTTTCCTTTAAAAATATCTTCATTCAGTTTTCCATTTTTTGTCATACAGAAAAGTTGGGGCATAGGCCAAACTGGAGTATGATTCTCAAGCCTCTCGATAGCACGAGGACTTAAAATCACCATACCATGTGCTGCCTCACCTCCCAAAACTTTCTGCCATGAAAAAGTAACAACATCTAATTTTGAAAAGTCAAGATATTGTGCAAAAGCAGCAGATGTTGCATCACAAATGGTCAATCCAGCCCGCTTATCTGGAATAAAATCCGCATTAGGAATACGCGCACCAGAAGTTGTCCCATTCCAAGTAAAAACAACATCACGATCAAAATCAAGTTGTGTTAAATCTGGCATTTCACCATAAGGAGCTTCAAAACGACGCACATCAGAAAGCTTTAATTGCTCGACAACATCTTTATTCCACCCTAATCCGAAACTTTCCCATGCCGCCATATCAACGCCACGCTCACCTAATAAAGACCAGAGAGCGGCCTCAACAGCACCAGTATCTGAACCTGGTATAATTCCAATACGATAATCAGAAGGAACTTCAAGAATCTCACAGGTTAAATCAATAATTTCAGCAAGTTGTAGCTCTGCTTCTTTCGATCGATGTGAACGACCAACGAGTGCATTTTTCAGAGCTTCAAGAGTCCAACCAGGCCGTTTGCTACAAGGACCTGAAGAAAAATTAGAATTATTTGGATGATAACGTGGTTTTGTTAACATGATTGTTCCCCTTTTTTATCGTTTTTCTTTAAAGAAAAGAAAAATATTATAAAGACTATGTCAATAGTCCATTTAGATAAAAATCAAAAATGTTTTCTATTTATTTCGTAAGTTTTAAATATGTGAAAGTCTTGTAAAAAATCTTTTAAATAATGCTTCACGCACTTAATTATTAAATAACTTCCCTACATCACCACTACGATAAGACAAGCACCTTGATAATATTATATGACACTAACGGATGATGATATACCTATCAAGTTTATTTTATGGAAATTGTCATTATAATTGCTGAGATCATGAAGAGAAAATGATAAAAAAATGAATTATTTTCCTTTTGATGACTGGACAGAGAAAATTTTAATGTTATAAACGCACACATTTCACGTGTTTTGTGAAATGTGCCCAGATAGCTCAGTAGGTAGAGCAGCGGACTGAAAATCCGCGTGTCCGTGGTTCGAATCCGCGTCTGGGCACCACTTTTTTTATTCTATCCAAGATTGTTTTTGTTAACATTTTTTAAGATGATAGATTCTCGAATAAAAGTGAGAAAGAAGGCTTTACAACATGCCTCTATAGGACGCCTCTTTTTTGCAAATTTTCTCAAGAAGGTTTTTTAATTCTGCTAAGTTTTGCTGTGAAAAATTCTCTAAATTTCTAACAAGCGTACCAATGATTTCACGGCGAAATGGATCTGGCGATTTGATCGTGAAACTCTTACGACAAGCATAGGTTTCTTTTTTAATAGAGAAGCCTTCTCTTGATTTAAACCGTACAGCTCTATAACCTTATCTTACAAGCCTACTTGGTGCAGATCTTTTACCGACTTCTACAGAAGATAAAAATGCCACAGATATATCTAATTTCTTAGCCATATCTAAGAGACATTCTAAGTGATCAATGTAAAGTTTACGTAAAATTTTACCAAAGAATGTAACCATATAAAAGTCATGTTAGAGAAGAAACATTTCTTCTGATTCTAGCAAATCTTTTTATGTTTTTCCGCGATATTGCGAATCAAGAGCTCTTCTCTAGGTGTTTTTTACTGTTTCTTTAATGACAAAAAACTTTAGAATGAAAAATTTTACGGTATTTTGTTCTTGATCAATGAAGTGGAAAACTGAACCCGTTAACTTATATCCTAAAATAAAAATCATCAGAATGACTGAAGCTTAAACATTTTATGATGGAACAATAATAATTCATGAGTGTAATACGCTGTGCAATCGCATCATCATCATGAAAATCAATAATATTATTCTGAAAACTGATATCAGTATTTATTCCTTTATTTTTTCTACGATAATGATAACTTCCTATGAGAAGATCATTATTTTTTTGCCATTGAAGATTCGCTTCTGATTTTAAGAAGCTATCCTATTCTAAGCTTACATCCCTATTATGATGCGTTTTTAGAAATCTAATTCTCTCAACTATATCAAACATCGATCTTTCTTAACTCTTGGTTATCCACTTTTTAAGGTATGAGAAAATACTCTCTAACGCGTCCATAAGGCGGGCAAAATCAATAACAAACATAAAGACAATAAAGGTAAACCATTTCACTATGCGGGACATCATCTTTAGCCCTTGGTAGGTTTCTATCATCTCATGAAGAAGCTGCCGTTCTGTGAAGCAGAAGCGTCTGCGAAGTGGTCTGCGATTAGTACAGGGCAAGGTATAAGCTTTGGGGCTGGTATAGTAGCTGGTGTACCGGCTGAAATATACGATACGCTTG